>NZ_WUJP01001102.1 GCF_009806515.1 Geminicoccus flavidas
GCGCCACGACCGGCCCACCAGAGGTCTGTCCATCCCGGTCCTCTCGTACTAAGGACGGATCCTTTCACGTCTCCAACACCCACGGCAGATAGGGACCGAACTGTCTCACGACGTTCTAAACCCAGCTCACGTACCACTTTAATCGGCGAACAGCCGAACCCTTGGGACCTGCTTCAGCCCCAGGATGTGATGAGCCGACATCGAGGTGCCAAACCACTCCGTCGATGGGGACTCTTGGGAGTGATCAGCCTGTTATCCCCGGCGTACCTTTTATCCGTTGAGCGATGGCCCTTCCACGCGGGACCACCGGATCACTAGGGCCGACTTTCGTCTCTGCTCGAGCCGTCGCTCTTGCAGTCAAGCAGGCTTGTGCCCTTGCACTCAAACGGCTGGTTTCCGACCAGCCTGAGCCTACCTTCGCGCGCCTCCGTTACACTTTGGGAGGCGACCGCCCCAGTCAAACTGCCCACCATGCGGTGTCCCCGACCCGGATCACGGGTCTGGGTTAGACATCAAGCGAACCAAGGGTGGTATTTCAAGGACGCCTCCACCCTGGCTGGCGCCAGAGCTTCACAGGCTCCCACCTATCCTACACATGTTCCGCCTAATGCCAGCGCAAAGCTGCAGTAAAGGTGCACGGGGTCTTTCCGTCTGACCGCGGGTACCCCGCATCTTCACGGGGAATTCAATTTCGCTGAGCCGGTATCGGAGACAGTGGGGAAGTCGTTACGCCATTCGTGCAGGTCGGAACTTACCCGACAAGGAATTTCGCTACCTTAGGACCGTTATAGTTACGGCCGCCGTTTACCGGGGCTTCGATTCGGAGCTTGCACCCCTCCTCTTGACCTTCCGGCACCGGGCAGGCGTCAGACCCTATACGTCCTCTTTCGAGTTCGCAGAGCCCTGTGTTTTTAGTAAACAGTCGCCACCCCCTGGCTTGTGCCCCCCGCCAACAGTTGCCTGCCAACGGGGCCCTCTTCTCCCGAAGTTACGAGGGCAATTTGCCGAGTTCCTTCGATACCGTTCTCTCAAACGCCTCGGTATGCTCAACCAGTCCACCTGTGTCGGTTTCGGGTACGGTCTATACGTGGGAGCTGTTTCCTGGACGTCCTTCGCGGCATCCCCAATCCAGTAAGGGGATACAACTTACGGCCGCCGTCACTACCCACAGGCTCAGGAATGTTCACCTGAATTCCCATCGACTACGCCTTTCGGCCTCGCCTTAGGGGCCGGCTCACCCTGCGCGGATTAGCCTTGCGCAGGAACCCTTGGACTTTCGGCGGGAGTGTCTCTCACACTCCTTGTCGCTACTCATGTCAGCATTCGCACTTCCCATACCTCCAGCAAGCCTCACGGCTCACCTTCGCAGGCCTAGGGAACGCTCCGCTACCGCTCGTACAAGTACGAGCCCGCGGCTTCGGTGCATGGCTTGAGCCCCGTTACATTTTCGGCGCAGGACGTCTATTAGACCAGTGAGCTGTTACGCTTTCTTTAAAGGATGGCTGCTTCTAAGCCAACCTCCTGGTTGTTATGGACTTCCCACATCCTTTACCACTTAGCCATGACTTGGGGACCTTAGCCGGCGATCTGGGCTGTTTCCCTCTTGGCGACGGACCTTAGCACCCGCCGCCTGTCTGCCGTGCTCGAACACTTCGGTATTCGGAGTTTGGTTAGGTTTGGTAAGGCTTGCGCCCCCCTAGCCCATCCAGTGCTCTACCCCCGAAGGTCATACACGACGCGCTACCTCAATAGCTTTCGCGGAGAACCAGCTATCTCCGGGTTTGATTGGCCTTTCACCCCTAGCCACAGGTCATCTCCGTCTTTTTCAACAGACGTGAGTTCGGTCCTCCAGTGGGTGTCACCCCACCTTCAACCTGCCCATGGCTAGATCACCCCGGTTTCGGGTCTACCGCCGCCAACTATACGCCCTTATCAGACTCGCTTTCGCTACGCCTACACCTTGCGGCTTAAGCTTGCTGGCAACGATAACTCGCTGACCCATTATACAAAAGGTACGCCGTCACCCGCCCTTCGATCCGAAGATCAAAGTCAGGCTCCGACTGCTTGTAGGCATCCGGTTTCAGGTTCTGTTTCACCCCCCTTGTCGGGGTGCTTTTCACCTTTCCCTCACGGTACTGGTTCACTATCGGTCGTCGAGGAGTACTTAGGCTTGGAGGGTGGTCCCCCCATGTTCGGACAGGGTTTCACGTGCCCCGCCCTACTCGAGGACCACACCGAACCCCTACCCGTACGGGGCTGTCACCCGCTATGGCCCGCCATTCCAGACGGTTCCGGTTCGTTCGATGTGGCCACTGGCCTGATCCGCGTTCGCTCGCCACTACTAGCGGAGTCTCGGTTGATGTCCTTTCCTCCGGGTACTTAGATGTTTCAGTTCCCCGGGTTCGCCTCCCGTACCTATGAATTCAGTACGGGATACCGCAAAAAGCGGTGGGTTGCCCCATTCGGAAATTCCGGGATCAACGATCGCTCGCATCTCCCCCGGACTTATCGCAGCGTGCCACGTCCTTCATCGCCTCTCGACGCCAAGGCATTCACCAGATGCCCTTCATTACCTCATCACCACCCCACACCAGCGACCGGCCCGGATAAGTTGATCTTGCAAGATCAACCAGCCTGACCCTTCGCTCATGCAGAGCCCCACCGGCCCCATGGAGAGAGAGCCGGCAGGTATCACCACAAACCCCCCGCCCGCGCTGGCGCGGGCGAAGGATGCGTTGAGCATCCCGTGCGTCCCAATCCGGACAACCGGCCAGCCAGCCTGGTCAGAAACCAGAACAGCTGCCCGACCGCCCGGCGGTCACACAGTCAAGGAAAACACCATACGATGACAAACAGCATTCCCAACAAGGCCAACGCCTCGCGGGAAACCATCGTCGCGGCAGCGGGCTAACCCGCTCCCGGTCCGTGGAGCACTTCATCCCAGAACATCTCATGGACGCCCACTCACCCCCAACCGGGGGCAGTGGTGGGCCCGGGCCGATTCGAACGGCCGACCTCACCCTTATCAGGGGTGCGCTCTAACCGACTGAGCTACGGGCCCGAGCTGCCATGAAACTTTGGAGGGATGTGCGGACGGCGCTCCCCTTAACCAGAAACCGGGCAAGCCCGATCCCTTGCAGCAGGGAGGCAGTTTGTTGCCAGATCCAATGGATCTGGCTGCTGACCATGTCTTGCCCCCAGAAGGTCGTGAAACCTCTGACGACAAGCGGTCCAGAAAGGAGGTGATCCAGCCGCAGGTTCCCCTACGGCTACCTTGTTACGACTTCACCCCAGTCGCTGACCCGACCGTGGACGGCTGCCTCCCGAAGGTTAGCGCACCGGCTTAAGGTCGAACCAACTCCCATGGTGTGACGGGCGGTGTGTACAAGGCCCGGGAACGTATTCACCGCGGCGTGCTGATCCGCGATTACTAGCGATTCCACCTTCATGCACCCGAGTTGCAGAGTGCAATCCGAACTGAGATGGCTTTTCGGGATTTGCTTGGCCTCGCGACCTCGCTGCCCTCTGTCACCACCATTGTAGCACGTGTGTAGCCCAACTCGTAAGGGCCATGAGGACTTGACGTCATCCCCACCTTCCTCCGGCTTGTCACCGGCAGTCCCCGTAGAGTGCCCAGCCCAACCTGATGGCAACTACGGACAAGGGTTGCGCTCGTTGCGGGACTTAACCCAACATCTCACGACACGAGCTGACGACAGCCATGCAGCACCTGTGACCGCCCCCTTGCGGGACACTGCATCTCTGCAGCTAGAACGGCCATGTCAAGAGTTGGTAAGGTTCTGCGCGTTGCGTCGAATTAAACCACATGCTCCACCGCTTGTGCGGGCCCCCGTCAATTCCTTTGAGTTTTAACCTTGCGGCCGTACTCCCCAGGCGGTGTGCTTAAAACGTTAACTCCGACACCGAGAGACAAGTCCCCCGACATCTAGCACACATCGTTTAGGGCGTGGACTACCAGGGTATCTAATCCTGTTTGCTCCCCACGCTTTCGCGCCTCAGCGTCAGAACCGGACCAGTGAGCCGCCTTCGCCACCGGTGTTCCACCCAATATCTACGAATTTCACCTCTACACTGGGTATTCCACCCACCTCTTCCGGTCTCAAGCCACACAGTATCGAATGCAGTTCCGGGGTTGAGCCCCGGGATTTCACACCCGACTTACATGGCCGCCTACGCGCCCTTTACGCCCAGTAATTCCGAACAACGCTAGCACCCTCTGTCTTACCGCGGCTGCTGGCACAGAGTTAGCCGGTGCTTCTTCTCCGGGTACCGTCATCATCTTCCCCGGCAAAAGGGCTTTACGACCCGAAGGCCTTCATCACCCACGCGGCGTCGCTGGATCAGGGTTGCCCCCATTGTCCAAGATTCCCCACTGCTGCCTCCCGTAGGAGTCTGGGCCGTGTCTCAGTCCCAGTGTGGCCGATCATCCTCTCAGACCGGCTACGGATCGCAGGCTTGGTGAGCCACTACCTCACCAACTACCTAATCCGACGCGGGCCCATCCCAGGGCGTAAACTTTCCCCCAAAGGGCGCATCCGGTGTTACCTGCAGTTTCCCGCAGCTATCCCAGACCCCAGGGCAGGTTCCCACGTGTTACTCACCCGTCCGCCACTCACTCTTGCGAGTGCGTCCGACTTGCATGTGTTAGGCGCGCCGCCAGCGTTCGTTCTGAGCCAGGATCAAACTCTCAGCTTGATCGCTGACCATCTAGGCTCACGCAAGGTACCCATCAGAACCTCCGAAGAGTTCCAATGAACACCAGGATGCTCCAGACGATCATCCCCCCCAGCCAAAGCCAAAGAGAACGCCGCCCGCACATCCCTCCAAAACGCTCTATTCCAAGCGCTCCACCAACCAACGATGTCAAACAACA
>NZ_WUJP01001103.1 GCF_009806515.1 Geminicoccus flavidas
TCTACGCCCTGCAGCCGACCCTGCCGCACCCGATCTGCTCGTCGCTGCACCGCTGCCTGCAGCGTCACGGGATCACCCGATTGCCTGACACGGACGGTGCGAAGACTAAGCGCTCCCGGCTCAAGAGCTATCCGATCGGCTTCTTCCACCTCGACATCGCCGAGGTCCATACCGAGCAGGGCCGCCTCTACCTGTTCGTTGCTGTCGACCGGACCTCCAAGTTCGCCTTCGCCCAGTTGCATGAGCGGGCGACCCGACAGGCCTCCGCCGCCTTCCTGCACGCCCTGGTCGCAGCCGTGCCCTACCGCATCCACACCGTGCTAACCGATAACGGCACCCGGTTCGTCGACCGCACACCCACCAATGCGGCGGCCGAGGCCGCTGCGGAAGCCTATGGGCCGCCAAGGGCGAGCCGCGGGTTTGGCTGGTCCACGCCTTCGACCACGCCTGCGAGCAGCCTTGCAGCGGATTTGCCGCTGCTCCCTCCGGTGGATCGCTGGGCGACGGCATCGAGCACCGCACCACCAAGCCGGCACACCCGTGGACGAATGGTCAGGTGGAGCGGATGAACCGGACGCTGAAGGATGCCACCGTCCGACGCTACCACTACGGCAGCCATGACGAGCTCCGGCACCACCTGCAGCTCTTCCTCGACGCCTACAACCACGCCCGCAGGCTCAAGACCCTGCGCGGGCTGACCCCCTACGAGTTCATCTGCAAGACCTGGATCGAACAGCCGGCCAGGTTCATCTCAGATCCGACACACTACACCCTGGGACCAAACATCTAGAGCACGCAAGCGCCAAGATCCTGGGCGCCACGTCCCAGCGGTGCCGGGTGCTGCGCTGTTCTCCTGAACGGCGTTCCTGCGAAGGCCGGATGATCCGTCTGCTGACGGATCATGGATGAGGAACGCTCTCGCGCACGTGCCCGTCGGGCTTCAGCCCGATCCCCCGGCGGGATGTTAGCAGCGCTGACAGGGGCCAGCGCATTCCTCGGCGCCTCCTGGCCGCCACTGCGCTGGCGATCGGAGGGAAGGCCAACTGCCTTCCATGGTGGCCGCAGCACTTGGCCAAGCCCCTCCTGCAGCCCGACCGGGCCGCTGCCGGTCAGGCCTGACGGCAGGTCGCCGATCGGCTCCGTTCCCGCCCTCGCTGGCCTACTGGCCAGCGTCCCTTCAGGAATCGGATGATCGGCCTGCTGGCCGATCATGGCCAAAGCTCGCCAGCCTGATGGACGAGAGCGAGCACGATGTCTTGGCCTGCCTGACCTTCCCGGCCAGCACCGGGCCATCCATGGCCAGACGGCCATGGATCCGCTTCCTGCAAGAACCAGGGCCAGGAGGCCCTGCAGGGCCGCACCGCACGAACCTACTGGAATGGCTGAACAAGGAGGTGAAGCGCCGGGCCGACCTGGTCGGCATCTTTCCTGGCGAGCCTGCGGTCATCCGGCTGATCGGCGCGGTGCTGCTCGAGCAAAACGACGAGTGGCAGACCAGCCACCGCCAAATGCAGCTCGAAGCCATGGCCGAGCCGATGGCGCCGACACCCGATGCCGAACCAGCGCAAATTCCACCCCAAGGCCGCCTGAACGATGACCACCCCCGATCGACCCCAACTTACACCTCGTTGATGGACACGACCACGGCGGTTCAAGAGCGAGGTGATGCGCCCATAGCCGTACGGAGGCCGCTCGTCGACAAGCTGGCGGATCAGCGGCATGAATCGGTTGTCCTCAGTTGCCCTCCCAACTCCTTGTCTGGCGAATTGCTCGGTGGTCTCCCCAAGGCGTAGGAGCCGTGCGCGTCCACGATGGCGTGCAGATAGACCCGGCCGATGCCCTTGAGCGTGCCGAGCATGAAGGTGTCAGCTAACAGCAGCTGACCTGGCCGTTCGCTCTCGACATGGCGCTTCTTGAAGCAGGGAATGAGCTTCTCCAGGAGCGCCACCTGCTCCGGAGAAAGTTCGATCACCTGATCGGCGTTCTGCCGCTTGAGCGCCAGCCAGCGCTCCTGGCGGCTGCCCAGCTCCTTGTCGTTGAGGATCTTCTGGATCGTGATCGCCGAGACCCGGCGGGCTCCCAGGGCCAACAACGCCTCGATCCGGTTGCACCCGTAGGCCGGATGCTCCAGCGCCAGGGCCTCGATCCGCGCCACCATGAGCCATCAGCAAGACGGCTCATGGTGGCGTCATCGGATGGCTCTTGGCGATCGGCGGCAGATCCTTCAGCCCGTCCAGGCCGTGAGTCTGAAAGCGCCGCTTCCAGTCGAAGAAGCTGATTCGGCCGATCCCACCACGCCGGCATGCCTTGGTGAAGTTGTTCAGCCGTTCGGCCAGCTCCAGCACCGTCAGCCGTCGGTGCGCCAGCTTCCTGTTGGCATCCTTGACCATCACCTTGCGCGCTACTTCGGCCACCGATCTTTCCCCCTATCCGCAACCTGATCCTGCCCGGAATGCAAGACAAGAAGTTAAGAAGACACTCCAGACAACATCTCGCGTACAGTTTGCCCGCGCTGTGCCCAAGCGCCCGCGGCAGTCTCGGCAAAGACGGGTGGCGATCGCTTGCTCAGGCCTGGACGGCGCGGCCGGGGTCGGAGGTGGGGTTGCCGGTGGGAAGGTGCGCGGCGGCCGGGATGCCCAGCTGGTCCCAGCTGGCGCGGACTTCGCGGACCAGGGCGATCACCTCGCTGCATCCGGCCGGGTCGTTGCTGACGTTCACCTGCTGGATCTTCATGCCGATCATTGCGTACCAGCGGTCCAGGGCGGCGGCGACGGAGCCGCCACGGTCATGATCCAGGCTGGCGTGGAGGGCGTCGCAGATCCGGGCGGCCTTCTGCGTCGCCTGCCAGCGGTCCTCGATCCGGCCGTCGAGGCAGGCCAGCCGTGCCTCCTCCATCCGGCGGACGATACCGTCATAGAGCATCACAATCTGGCGAGCCGCGGGCAATGTCTCGGTTGCCTGGCCGTAGGCCGAGAAGGCCCGGGCGTGCTGCGGGTAGGGGTTCAAGGGCGAGGCTCCCGCAAAGGCCGGAAGGTCATTGCTCGTCGGTCTGGCCGAGGGCCGCGCGAATCTGCTGCAGCATCGCCTTGGCCTGACCGAGGGCGGTCTCAAGTGCCGTGAACCTGGTGATCAGCTGGTCACGGTAGCGGTCAGCGCGCTCGGTGATCCGGTCGATGTCGGCCTGAGCCTTGGTGGTACTGCCTTCGACCTGCTCGATCTCGCGGGCGAGTCGGCCATCCGTCTCGTCGAGCACCCGACCGAGTTCGTCATGGGCGAGATCGGCCAGACCCTGGCTGGCGGTCACCGCCACCGAAGCGCTGCCGGTGCCACTCCACAGGAACTGCAGACCGGCATAAGGGGTGCCGTCCCTGCCCTTGATGACCTTGCCGGCGACATCCACCGCCACCCCGTCGATGCTGGCACTGTCGATCTGGCCGTCATTGTCGGCGTCGACGATGTCGATCGCAAAACTGGTGTCCTGAAGGGGGCCACTGCGCGAGAACAGGACCAAATCGGCCGAGTTGCTCTCGAAGCGGAACTCCAGGATGTCGCGCACCCGGTCGAGATTGGTCAGGAGCGCGTTGCCCAGCTTGTCCCCGTCGATCCTCATCCGGTTGGACGGATCCAGGGTGATGCCGATCTCGCGCAGGCTGCCGCCGCCTGCACCGGTTGCCGCACCGCCCAGGATAGACCCGACCTTGAGCTGCATGTCGCGCAGGAAGCTGTTGCCGAACAGCGGGCTGTCGGACGAGACGGTGCCATCGGCACCCACCACGTTCTGCTGGTCGATGAAGTCGCGGAACGCGTTGTAGGCGTCGACCAGACGGGTGACCTGATCCTGCACGGCACCGAGGGAGCGCTCGATCTCGACCGTCATCGTCGTACCGGGCTCGCTCTTATAGAGGTTGAGCGTGACGCCCTGGAGCACGTCCTCGATCTTGTTCGATGCCCGCTCGATGGTCACGCCGTCGATGCTGAACCGGGCTGGACGCGCCGCCTGGATCGGGTTCTGCACCGTGGCCCCGCCGTCCATAGAGATGCCGAGCTTCGCCAGCACATCGTCGCCGGCGCCGTTGGCCAGCGTGATCGCCTGGCCGGTGGACTGCGCGGTCAGGATCAGCCGGGCCTCGCTGGATGAAACCTGCAGGACCGTGGCAGCGATGCCGGTCGTGGCGCTGCGGCTGTTGATCGCGTTGCGCAGGTCCTGGATGGTCATGGCGCCGTCGACCGCGATCTCGGCAGTGGAGCCGCCGCCCAGCCCCAGCACCAGTGAGCCGGCAAAGCCGCCGAACGCATCCTGGAGCTTCTGGTCGAGGCCCGTGACGCTGGCGGTGGCGAGCTTCTGTGCTGCGGCCAGCTGCTCGACCCTGAGCTCAAAGCTGTCGGGCTGCGCCCGGTTGCTGGCCGAGACGCCGACGATGGCAGCCGGCGACACCGTCGTGTCCGCCGACAGATAGGCTTCCTTCTTCTCGAAGAGATTGTCGTTGATGCCGAGCGTGCCGGGCGGATTGCGCAGGCCGGCCACCGCCGAGCGGATCTCGCCCAGGACCGCACGCAGGTCTTCCAGTGCGGCCTTCTTGGCGTCATTGGCGGCGATCCGTGTCTCCAGGCGGACCGCCGGGATCTTCTTCGCCTCGACCAGCGACGTGACCAGCCCCTCGATGTCGAGGTTCGAGTTCGTGCCGGACAGCCGCGTGGTGCCGCCGGTGGTGACGACGCTGCCGAAGCTCAAGCTGCCCGTACTGGTAGCCATGGCGGTATCCTGGAAGACGAGGTTGCGGGGGCTTTGCCGCGTTCGGCCGGATC
>NZ_WUJP01001104.1 GCF_009806515.1 Geminicoccus flavidas
CACTACCTCGCCTTCGTCCAGATTGCCTCACTCATGGTCTGGCTGCGCAGCTTTGGCGACAAAACCTAGATACCGTAATCGGGTCGGATGGTAGCTGGCGCTGCCATGGCCGGTTGTTCTTCCCGCAGGCCCTGGGAGGGCCGAGATCGAGGGAGGCATCCGATGACCTACTATGCCGGGATCGACGTCTCGCTGGAGATGAGCAGTATCTGCATCGTGGACCAGGCCGGTTCGATCGTCCGCGAGTTCAGGGTAGCGAGTGATCCTCAAGCACTGGCGGCTGCGCTGATCGGGTTAGGCTTGATGTTCGGCCGGGTGGGTCTGGAGGCCGGGCCGATGTCGCAGTGGCTGCATGGCGGCTTGGCAGCGGCAGGTCTGCCGGTGGTGCTGCTGGAGACCCGGCAGTTGCGGGCGGCCACGCGGGCCATGTCGATCAAGACGGACCGAACGGATGCCCGGGCTATTGCGCAGATGGTCCGCACCGGCTGGTTTCGAGCCGTGCACGTAAAGTCGCCGCTCTCGCAGGAGCTGCGCGCGTTGCTGACGGCACGAAAGCTGCTGGTGGCCAAGCTGCGTGACATCGACAACGGCATCCGCGGCCTGCTCCGGGGCTTCGGCCTGAAGATGGGCAAGGTGGGTGAGCGCGGCTTTCCAGCCCGTGTCCGCGAGTTGGTTGGCGGCCGGCGGAGCTTGGCGATGGTGATCGAGCCGTTGCTGCAGGTACGCGGCGTTCTCCTGGCGGAACTGGAGGGCCTGCATCGTCTGGTCATGACCGCGGCGCGCCACGACGAGGCATGCAGGCGCCTCATGACGGTGCCTGGCGTCGGACCAGTAACAGCCTTGACCTTCTGCTCGGCCATCGACGACCCGATGCGCTTTACCCGATCACGTGCCGTTGGCCCCCACTTTGGCCTCACCCCACGCCGCTACCAGTTCGGGGAGACAGACCGGACCGGGCACATCAGCAAGCAGGGCGATGGCCTGGCCAGGCAGGCTCTTTACGAGGCAGCCAACGTCCTGCTGACCCGCACCAGCAGATGGTCCTCGCTCAAGGCCTGGGGGATGGGCCTTGCCAGGCGCGCCGGCATGCGCCGTGCCCTGTCGGCGCTGCCGACATCACTCCGTGGGATCGGGCTGAAGCCCGATGGTCGCGGTCGCCCGCAAGCTCGCCGTCGTGCTGCACCAGATGTGGCGCGACGGCACCGAGTTCCACTGGAGCAAGGAGGCGGCCGCGGCCTGAGCGCCGGCCGCCACGGCATCCAGCGCCCGAGGTCCCGTCGCGGGACGTGGCAGAGCAAGGCCGCAACAGACACAGGGCCGGCACGACCGAGCCCGCCTGCTAGATTGGCCCGCTCCGCCTGTCTGACCGTAGCCTGTGGCGGCACGACGCCGACCACGAACAGAAGCGAGCAACCGCGACGTGACACGCAAGCCGGCCGTTGACCGACCCGATTACAGAAGGGCCTGTTAGCGCCTGACCGTTTTCCCCATCGACTTCGTGGACAGCGGATGGGGTGGCTGATGACGGGTGTGCTGACGAACAGGCAGTGGGCAGTGCTGGCGCCGTTGATTGAGGCGATCATTTGGCGCTGCACCATCGCGTTCAGCTTGGCACCAGGTCAGGCGCACGAACTGCTACAAGCTGTTGGCCTATTTGCCCGTCTACCGGGTGGGCCACGCTGGGTGGTCGCGGATCGCGACTACACCAGCCATGCCTTCAGAGAACACATCTGGAACTTAGGTGCCCGGCCGGTGATCCCGCCACAACGGTACTGGGAGAGTTTCGTTCACTGCAACGGCCAGAAGATGGGGATCAATACGGTCGCAATCACGGCGACGATCATCGAGAGCGGGAGGCCAAGGCGCCAGTAGTCACCGAATCTGTAGCCGCCAGGACCCAGCACCAGTGTATTGCATTGATGGCCGATGGGGGTGAGGAAATCGCAGGCGCAACCGATCGCCACAGCCATTAAGAAGGGGTCGAGATTGAGGTCGAGCCGCGCCGCTAGACTCGCTGCGATCGGAGCCATGATCAGCGCCGTTGCTGCGTTGTTCAGGAACGGCGTCAGCCCCATTGCCATTACCAGCACGAGGGCCATGGCCCCGACGGGTGGTAACTTTGTGGCAACTGTGGCCAGACCGCCCGCTATCAGTTCCGCCCCGCCAGTGCTGGCAACCGCGTCACTAACCGGAATCAGGCAGGCCAGCAGCACCAGAATCGGAAGATCGATGGCTTCGTAAGCCTCCCGCAGCGTAAGGATGTTTAGCAGCACGGAGAGAACAGCCGCGCCGAAGAAAGCTGCTGCCACAGGGACGAGGTTCAACGCAACCAACCCCATGGCAACGGCAAGCAATGCTAGCGCCAGGTAGTCCCGCTGCGGTGTGCCAAGGCCCGTGGCTCGATCTACGAGCGGTAGGCAGCCGAGCTCTCTAAGTACATCCGGCAGGGCTCCCGCGGCACCCTGTAGCACCAGCACGTCACCGACCAGGAACCTGACATGGCGCAACCGCGTGGCAATGCTCTGGTCACGCCGTGCTAGAGCGAGGAGGTTGACGCTGTACACTTGGCGCAGCCGCAGCTCCGCGGGCGAGCATCCGACCAGCACGGAGCCCGACATGACCACAGCCTCTACCACATCGATGTCGCCCGCATACAGATCCTTGGTCGCCCCCTTGCCCGCACCACCGAGCTGCAGTCCCGTTTCCCCGACGAAATCCTGCAGCGCATGCGGATCGCTCTGGAGCACCAGGAGGTCGTTGGCAAAGAGGGTCCAGTGCCCAGCCGGGAGATAGCGGCGGCCGCCCTCACGCACAATCGCGACAACAGCCACCTCGCCGTGCCCAAGCGCCTCAAGCTCCGCGACGGTCCTGTCGACCAGTGGCGAGCCTTTGGGCAGGCGCGCTTCGGAGAGATAGGGTTCGGCCGTGAAGGTTGCCGAGGCAGGTGCTTGGCCGTGGCGTCCGGTCGGCAGCAACCGCCAGCCCACAGCCAGGAAAGCCAATGCCGCGGCGGCGATCCCGATGCCGACGGGCGCGAAGTCGAACATGCTGAAGGGCGTGCCGGTCAGTTCCGCGCGCACGCGCGAGACGAGGATGTTGGGCGAGGTGCCGATCAGGGTGACCACTCCTCCGACCAGCGAGCCAAAGGCCATGGGCATCAAAAGCGTGGAGGCCGGTGTGCCGCTGCGCCGAGCAACCTGGATAGCCACGGGTAGAAAGATCGCCAGTGCTCCGATGTTTTTCATGAGGGCTGACAGCACTGTCACGCTCGTAGTCAATAGCGTCACCCGAGCACCGGTTGTCCGCATGTATGGTTCGATGCGGCGAAGCGTTCGGTCAATCACGCCGGACTTGCCAACCGCGGCGCTCAGCACCAGCGCTGATGCGATGATGATTACTACTTGGTCGCCGAAGCCGACAAAGGCTCGTTCGGACGGCACGACGCCGCCCGCCATAGCCGCTAGGAGCGCGAGCAATGCCACCAGATCGTAGCGAACACGATTCCACACGAACAGTGCCACCATGGCGGCCAGAATGACAAAGAGGAGGGCTTGCTGTGGTGTTGGCATGTGGCTTTGGGGATAGGGATCAAAAACTGCAACGCACGCAGGAAAGCGGGGTTGCGGATGGCGAGAAGCTTGTGGTTGTTACAGATCGAGATAGGTCCAACAGGGCCACCTACTCCGGTGTGGCTTGTTGCCGGGAGTGTCAGGATTTTCGTGTGTGAGCGGGCATGATGGGCGCGAAGGAGGCCCGGCATGCCAAGACGCAAAGAGCCGAAGATTCCGGACGCGATCCTGGACCAGTTGCTGGCGGGGGCCGATCCGAAGACGGCGTTCGATCCGAACGGCCTGCTCGACGATCTGAAGAAGGCGCTGGCCGAGCGGGCGCTGAATGCGGAGATGGACCATCATCTGAGCGGTGATGACGCCGGGAACAGCCGCAACGGCTACGGCAGGAAGACGGTGGTGACCGACACCGGCCAGATCGACCTGGAGGTGCCCAGGGACCGCCAGGCGAGCTTCGACCCGCAGTTGATCGCCAAGTACCAGCGGCGCTTCCCGGGCTTCGACGACAAGATCATCTCGATGTACGCGCGCGGCATGAGCACCCGCGAGATCGTGGGCCACCTGCGCGATCTCTATGGCATCGACGTCTCCCCGGACCTGATCAGCGCGGTGACCGATGCCGTGCTCGAGGAGGTCGCGATCTGGCAGGCTAGGCCGCTGGAGCCGGTCTATCCCCTGGTGTTCTTCGACGCGCTGCGAGTGAAAGTCCGGGACGAGGGCCTGGTCCGGAACAAGGCGGTGCACATTGCCTTGGGCGTCCGCGCCGACGGAGCCAAGGAGATCCTTGGCCTTTGGCTGGAGCAGAACGCCTCCCGGGCCTGCTGGCCCGGGCTCCTTCGGAGACCGGATGATCCGGCTGCTGCCGGATCATGGCGCCAAATTCTGGCTCCGCGTCATGAACGA
>NZ_WUJP01001105.1 GCF_009806515.1 Geminicoccus flavidas
GTACGTATCGTCACCCAGCCCAGATACGCTCACGTCTGACATTCACCAGCTTTGGCGACAGAGCCTAGGTTCTGTCGCTCTTCCTCGCTCAGCTCAGTTAAATCGGACAACAGGCTTCCATGGAGTTTGGGGTGAACAGAGACGAGCCGTTCCCCAACACTCCGCAGCTCCAAAGCAGGCGTGGGTAGGAGCGGGCGCAAGGCCTCAAGTACGTGGGCCTCACGTTTCAGATCGCGTTCAGCTTCAGGGTGGCGCGGAATGCGAATGACCACCCTGCCAAGGTCATGCACCATGTTGTTCTGACCCAAGCCGATCATGGTCACTGGATGCTGCCTTGGCATGTTCAATTTATCGAAGAGATCCGGCCATGAGATCCGTGGCATCTGCTGTATTCGTTCGTGCGTCACTGTGCTGAAACTCTTTCCGGCGATCGAACGGCAGGTTTGCGCCCATCCGGTATAGAGCGATTTTGAAGTGAATTTCCTGCCCTGCTTGCCATTGAAGCTACGGTCCTCCCGGCCCTCAAGACCGCTTTCCACCGCTTTCAGCGGTGGTCGATAAGCGGCCAGCCTTGACCGCTGCTCCTGGCCTTCGCTGATGGATGGGCATGATCGGGACGAGGAACATAATGCCCTCGCCTCCGGCGGGATCGAGCAAGGAACAAAGGGTGGAACTTTCGTTAGCTGAGCAGGCGGCGGGCCATTGCATTGATGGTGAGATCGATGGCAGCGCCCTGATCGTCGCCGTCGCCGATGAACCAGGCTGCCGACAGGCCCGTCCATGCGACGATCCAGCGAAGGAGCCGCTTAGGCTCGAACTCCGTTGCCTTGATCACGACCTCCAGCCGGGCTTCCAGCCGGCCTGGCAGGGTGGCGAGCGGCCGGCTCGGATCGCTGAGATCAGGGTTGGTGAAGATGTTGGCGTAATCGAAGGTCCGCTCGCCTAGCAGCCCGTGCGGGTCGATCGCCAGCCACCCCCGCTCGCCGAAATCGAGCACGTTCTCATGGTGGAGGTCGCCATGGAGTGGGCCGACCTCCTGTGGCGCAGCCAGGAGCTGGCGCGCGGTGTCTGCGGCGGGCGCCAGCGCCGCGTGTTCTGGGGAGAGCTCAAAGAGCGGCTGGAACCAGGCTTCGAGCGGATGCAGCTCCGGAAGCGGGCAATGCCGCGCCGCGTGCAGCCGGGCCAGGGTGCTGCACAGGATCCGGCAGGCTTCGTCATCCCGGCCCGACCGGGCCATCTGCGCAAGATCACGGCTGCCTGCCGGCGCCCGTTCCATGAGCAGGGCATCCGTGGACGAGGCGAAGATCTTCGCAGCACCCTGGCCATCCCACCACGTCATGAGCCGGTAGCCTGCCTGCTCATCGAGGGTGCGAGCCACCTTCAGCATTCTGGGCAAGCCCTCCCGCCGGACCGGAAGAACCCAACTGGAGCGTGTGGTCAGCAGAGGGCCGTCCGGCATCAATCGCCACGCCTCAAGAAACCTCGTGATCTTCGGGGGAAGGGCAGCATGCAGGCTCAACTGGAACTCTCCTTAGATGGTCCGGCCGCCATTGCCACGCACCACTGGAGCCTCATTGCTGCGTGAGGGCGAGTTGAGCCGCGAGGCCGGCGAACGCACCGGCAAAGCCGCGCCGCATCCAAGTCTGGACCAAGGAACTTGGGATGACATACCGTCGAACAGCAGCGGCAAAGGCTCCATAAGAGGCGAAGATCACGAAGGTGATCGCCATGAACACCAGACTCAGGTCCAGCATCCTGTTCATGAGTGCTGCGTCATCCGTCCTGACGAATTGAGGCAGGAAGGCGAAGAAGAAAATCGAGAGCTTGGGGTTCAGCAGATTGATGAGGACCGCCGAAACGATCACCTGCTTGATACTTTTGCCGCTCGCCTTGTTGTCCAGGCTGAGCATTCCAGGATCGCGGAACATTGCCCAGGCCATGTAGAGCAGATAGGCGACACCGAGGTATCTGAGAAGCTCGAAGGCTAATGCGCTCGTGTGCAGCAGCGCAGCGAGCCCGCTGAACGCCGCCAGCATATGAGGGACGATGCCGAGCGTGCAGCCAAACGCGGCAATGAGGCTTGCTCGCGTCCCACGCGAGAGGCCGGCTGCCGCCGTGTAGATCGCGCCGGTACCAGGCGACGCGATGATGACGAGGGAGGTAAGGATAAACTCCAGCGTCATGGCAGTTCCTTCTCTGCCACTGCGGAGGTCGGCCAAATCGCGGCCAGTGCCTGGGCGAGGGATGATGCGAGAGCGGCTACATCGTCGTATGCTGTCTCGTGCACGGCCTTGGTGACGATCAGGACCCGTGTCGTTTGCGGGCGAACGGCGGACCAGCCGCTTTGCCGATCGGTCCAGCGTCTGGCGTGGGCTCGTCCGCTCTCATCCGCAAAGATGACTTCTGCGAGTTCGGGATGTTCGATGTCGCCAGCAAAAGTCTCATAGGTTTCGTCGCCATGGGCGTACCGCACGGTCATCGCGCCGGTGATCCTGGCGGTGTCGAACACCGCTATCGGAACGGCGAAGGCGAGCGACGCCGCGTTGCACAGGTCGATCAGTGGATGAAGCGCGGGAAGCGCTCCCTCTTTGCGGTAACGTCTCAGCAGGGCATCCGTCGCGCACCGATACTGCGTCGGCTTCAATCCCATGGTGGAGAACGCCCGCCGCCACGCCTGGATCTCCGGGAATTCGTTTTCGCCCGCGGTAGCAAGCCGTTGGTCGGCGATGCCCTGCAGCCGGGCAATCTGGCTGGCAGGGTCGGCACTTGTGTCGATGCCGTTCACCAGGAGACCGCGGGAGCGGAGTTGCGGGAATTTGTATCTGATCTCAGGGGCGTAGCGGAACGGCATGGTCATCATTTGCGGCTCGATTGCTTTCGAGCCATATGCTCGGTGGGGAAGCGTCCGGTCTTGAAGGAAATTGCAGCTCAACTCATCGCGGCGGCATAGAGGCCGGGTGACATGCCATAGGCACGAACGAAAAGTCGGGTCATGTGGCTCTGGTCGGCGAAGCCGGACGCCTGAGCCGCATCGGCGAGGGCTGCGCCCTCGCCGATCAGCCTCCGCGCCCGCTGGAGCCGGCGCTGGACGAGATAGGCGTGAGGGGTGAGGCCGATCTCCTTCGAGAAGCCTCGCACAAGCTGGAACTGGCTTACACTCGCGATTGCTGCCAACTCGCCGAGCGACAGGGGTGCAGAAGGATCATCGTCGATGCGTTCGCGCGCTTGCTCTATTCCCTTGAACACTCCACGCTGCCGCTGCGTGCTGGAGCGGCCGATCAGCCGAGCCAGCAGCAAGAGCAGATTTTCCCGCCCTTCGATTTCGCTGTATCCTCCATGTGGATCAGTCACGGCGCGAAAGAGAGCGGCGAACCACAATGCCGATGTCGGATCGTGCAAGACAGGGTGCGACAGTTCAGTACTGCTGACGGTGCCTTCAGTCAGGGCACTGATTGGACCCACCAACGCAGCAGGATCGAAATAGAGCATCTGCCATGCGCGGCCGCTCTCTCCGAGCGGCAAACCGTCATGCACCTCACCAGGGTTTACGGTGATAACGTCGCCAGATCCGGCTTCCACGATGCCGCGCCCACTCAGGGATCTCTGCGCACCACGGAGGATGACGCCGATGCCGAACTGGTCATGGGTGTGCCGCCCGAAAGCGTGAGTCGTATCGGCTGATACCGCTTCGACTCCCTCCGTTCGACATCGGGTTATCTCAAACTGTCCTTTTGCCATCGTCCGGACACTACCTCGAGTGACGAGCGAGCACTGTTGCTGTGGATCGGCGTGTTGTCACCTGCCATACATCCCATGATGAATTGTCAAGCATAAGGGATTGAGATGGCTGAGTAAGGCCGGTGGGCGTCCAAGCGCCTACCGCATGGAAGGTAGGCTATCAGCCTACGGATGGACACAGGAGACAATCGGCTGTTCGGAGGCTGCCGTATTCCGCCTTGCTGCACCAGGGAAGCCCGCTCTGTTCGTGAAAACCGAGCCTGCCGACCCGTTGAGCGAGTTGCAGGACGAGGCGGCGCGGCTGCGCTGGCTGGCAACGACTGGCCTTCCCTGTGCCCAAGCGCTTGATGCAGCCAATGAAGCGGGTCGGGACTGGCTGCTGTTGAGTGCCGTGCCTGGAGAAGACCTGCTGTCGTCCTCACTCGACCCGGCCGAGACGGTGACGATCATGGCCGAGGTCTTGGGCCGGCTGCATCAACTTGATCCGGCCACCTGCCCATTCGACCATAGGGCGGAGCATCGCATCGAGCGGGCGCGCACCCGGATGGAGGCCGGCCTTGTCAATCAGGATGATCTCGATGAAGAGCGCCAGGGGCTCGAGCCGCTCAGAGCCCGTTTGAGAATGTGCTCAGTGGCTGATGCGGCGTAGGAGCAAGCTGCCCATGGCGACGTG
>NZ_WUJP01001106.1 GCF_009806515.1 Geminicoccus flavidas
CTCGGCCAGCATCTTGCCGATCTCGACATCGCCATTGGCCGAGATGGTGCCGACCTGCGCGATCTCCTCCGATGTCGTCACCGCCTTAGAGTGCTGCCGGAGTGCTTCGACCACGGCCTCGACGGCCATGTCGATGCCACGCCGCAGGTCCATCGGGTTCATGCCCGCGGCAACAGCCTTGCCGCCTTCGCGCACGATGGCGGCTGCAAGAATCGTGGCAGTCGTGGTGCCATCACCAGCGACGTCGCTGGTCTTCGAGGCCACCTCGCGCACCATCTGCGCGCCCATGTTCTCGAACTTGTCGGCAAGCTCGATCTCCTTCGCGACCGTCACACCGTCCTTGGTGATGCGCGGCGCGCCGAAGCTCTTCTCGATGACCACGTTGCGGCCCTTGGGGCCGAGGGTGACCTTCACCGCATTGGCGAGGATCTCGACGCCGTGCAGCATCTTCGCACGCGCGTCCGCCGAAAATCGTAAGTCCTTGGCGGCCATAGTCGTGTTCCGATGTTGATGGTGATCGATGTGCCAGTGGGAGGTTCAGGCGGCCTTCTTCACCGAACCGGCATCGTCGAGGATGCCCAGGATGTCGCTTTCCTTCATGATAAGCAGGTCATCGCCGTCGATCTTGACCTCGGTGCCAGACCACTTGCCGAACAGCACCTTGTCGCCGACCTTGACGTCGAGGGCGTTGACCTTGCCGCTCTCGTCGCGAGCACCCGGGCCGACCGCCACAACCTCACCCTGCTGGGGCCTTTCCTTGGCAGTGTCCGGGATGATGATTCCGCCCTTGCTCTTCTCTTCACCCTCGATTCGACGGACGACCACGCGGTCGTGCAGCGGACGGAACTGCATCATGGATGCCTCCCAGCCGGTTTGTCTTATTTTAGCACTCGATCCAGGAGAGTGCCAAGCGGAGGTGAAGGCACGAGACTAGGCGCATGAGCACCCTGATCAGAACGCTGTACACTATCAGGCCGTCAATGAAGTTGGTCAGGCCGGTGCGCTCCAGCGCTAGGCACTGGAGCTGCGGCGATGATGACACCCGCCTGCCGCCTGGGATGACCATCCCGCGGTGTCAGGGTTTGGAACAGCCGGCCATGCAGGGGCAGCCGCAACCCTGATAGCGCGACCTGGCGCTACCCTGAAGAACCTGCGGATCCTCGCGCCGTCATCCCTGTTGCACAGGAACTCGGACTTGTGTGGCCTTCACCAGCCCGCGCCGAGCATTTCTCTCCTGGCCGCCCGGTTCACCGCCGGCGGCTTTTTCTTCGGCCGATCCGGCGCGGGCGGGAGTGGGCGACCTGGCGCGATCGGTGCGGCTGGTGCACGTCTTCCTGAAATCAACCAGCGCCGCTTGGTGAAACCGTCCACCCTCGGCCCCGGTTTGCTGCCGAATATCCAGGAGCAAAGGGTTACCGGACGCGCCGCCGCTGGTCCTGGTGGTGGAGGACGACCCGTTCATCGCCATGGACGTGGAAAGCCTGTTGCGGGCGCATGGCTGGCGGATCCTGGGGCCGGCGCATAGCATTGCCGAGGCCCTCGCCCTGCTCGACCAGCAGATCCCCGACCTAGCACTGCTGGATGTCGAAATCGATCCGGAGCTGGTGGTCCCGGTCACGGCGGCCCTGCAGGGCCAGGGTGTGCCGTTCGTGCTGTGCAGTGCGCGCCCGCCCTCGAAGGTGCCCCCATTGGCCGGCGCTACTGGTGGCCAAGCCGTTCGGTCAACGACGGCTGCTCCAGGCGCTGGAACAGGCGTTGGCCGCCGTCGGGGATGAACCGCCGCCGCTCCAGGCCGTTGCAGCGACATGCGCTGCGCGCCGAGATGGTCTTCCGGCGCAGGAGGTTTTCGATGGCCGACGATGATGTTGCGGTCCTGCCGGTCGAGACCGGCGATGCGAGCGGGCGTGAGCCGGCGGGGGGTGACGCGCCGCCCGGCTCGTTGCTGGACGCGGCATGGCGGCCGATCGCCCACGAGGTGGAACAGCGGACCCAGGCCGCGCTGCACGCGACGGTGCATGCCGACGAAGCATGAGGCGCCGGGCGAACCGGCTTCGTGCGGATCTCAACCAACGCGCGCCGGCAAGACGAAGGGGCGGTAGAAGCAACAGGTCTCCGGCTAGCTCGGCCAGTCGGTGCTGCCGGCGACGGCGCGGACGATTGCCGCATCTGGGTTCCAGGACTGCCGACGACTGGGCGGGCCGCCCCCGGTCGAGAAGTTATGACCGAATCGGCCGCCGGTACGGGGGTGAGCGTCGCGGAATGCCTGGCTTGCCTTCCCCCGCGCGACTTCCTGCGCCGGTGGCACGGTGCCCCCCGCTGCGCCTGCCCAGGCTGGCCTGCAGGGTCTCGACCTGCTGCTGCAAACGGCGCAGCTCGCCGAGCAGCCGGTCCATCAGCGCCACAGCCGCCTGACCGGCCGCCACCAGCTGCTCGGCCCGGCGGAGCTCGTCCTGGTGCAGCCGGACGAGCTCCGCCGCCCATGGGTCGGGCGGCGTCGTGACGGGCAGGGGCGCTGGGCGTGCGGCAGCCGCCTCCGCCGCGATTCCGTTCATCTCCGCCAACCACGCCGCCCGCTGCACCCGCCACGTCGCCAGGGTCCGTTCCAGGGTGCGCAGAAGATGCTCGACCCGGGTCGGGTCCTGGCCCTGGTCGACCAGCCGCTGGTGGAGGACCCGCAGCCGGGCCAGCCGCAGCTCGGTCAAGCCGATCCGGTCTTCCAGCTCGGGCAGACGATCCGCGATGGTGGTCAGATCGGCCACGGCCGCCGCCTCGCTAGACTTGGGGAAGCTTCCGGTTAGCCACCTGGGCCGATCGAGGTGACCGGCAAGGATTGCGCGATCCGCCCCGGCCAGCTGTCCACTATCGTACCACTATACCGCCTATCTGCTGGTGGGAACTTGATGCAGCTTCGGACATCCGCATGGGGGGATCCGTCCGGCGACGCCGGCGGACCGCTAGGCGCGCATCACCTGCACGATCGCCTGGACCAGCCGGCGCTCGCCGACCGGCTTGCCGACATTGACCGCCTCGGCCAGGACGGCATTGCCCTGCAGTCGCGACGGCTGATAGGCGGTCACCAGCACGAACGGGATGTGCTGCCGCGCCAGCGCTTCCGCCACCGGCGTCACCATCACGCCATGGAGGTTGACGTCGAGCACGGCCACGTCCGGGAGCTGGCTGTCCAGCAGATCGAGCGCTTCCGCGACGCTCGTCGCCGGCCCCAGCACCCGCCAGCCCTGCGCCAGGATGATGGCCTCCAGTTCCATGGCGAGCAGGAACTCGTCCTCGACCACCAGCACGAGCAGGCTAGGTGCTGGCGCGTCTTGCTCCTTCTGACCGGGCACCCGTCGCTCCTGGTGCGTGCATCGGCAGGGTGATCTCCGCCTGCAAACCGGTGGTTGTGAAGCTCAGTTCCGCCCGCCCGTGCAGATCGCGCGCCGCCGCGTTGATCAGCCGCGTGCCGAAGCCGTGGGTGGTCGGCTGCTGCACCGTCGGCCCGCCCTCCTCTTGCCAGCGCAGCGCCAGCTGCTGATCGCCCGCCGCACCGCTCAGCGTCCAGCCGACCCGCACCCGGCCATCTGGTACGGACAGAGCCCCATGCTTGACGGCGTTGGTGCCGAGCTCATGCAGGATCATGCCGAGCGGCAGCACCTGATCAGGCGCCAGC
>NZ_WUJP01001107.1 GCF_009806515.1 Geminicoccus flavidas
GATGCGCCGCACCCCGGTCCAGCGTGATGCTCTCGATGCCCCGATGGGCGGCGAGCAGGATCGTGCCGCCGGGCGTCTCGTAGACGCCACGCGACTTCATGCCGACGAAGCGGTTCTCCACCAGGTCCAGCCGGCCGATGCCGTTGGCCCCGCCCAGGTCGTTCAGCCGGGTCAGCAGGGCCGCCGGTGAGAGCTGGACGCCGTCGACCGCGACCGGGTCGCCCTTCTCGAAGTCGATCTCGACATAGGTCGGCCGGTCGGGGGCCGCGTCAGGCGCGATCGAGCGGGTGAACATCTCCTCGTCCGGCTCGACCCAGGGGTCCTCCAGCGCCTTGCCCTCGTAGGAGATGTGCAGGAGGTTGGCGTCGGTGGAGTAGGGCGGCTCGCCCCGCTTGCCGCGCGGGATCGGGATCTGCCGGGCCTCGGCATACTCGATCAGCTTCTCGCGCGAGTTCAGCTCCCATTCCCGCCAGGGGGCGATCACCTTGATCGAGGGATCGAGCGCATAGGCCGAGATCTCGAAGCGGACCTGGTCGTTGCCCTTGCCGGTGGCGCCATGCGCCACGGCGTCCGCCCCGGTCTGGTGCGCGATCTCGACCAGGCGCTTGGCGATCAGCGGGCGGGCGATCGAGGTGCCCAGCAGGTACTGGCCCTCATAGACCGTGTTCGCCCGGAACATCGGGAAGACATAGTCGCGGACGAAGTCCTCGCGCAGGTCCTCGATGAAGATCTGGCTCGCCCCCATCAGCTCGGCCTTGGACCGGGCGGGCTCCAACTCCTCGCCCTGGCCGAGATCGGCGGTGAAGGTCACCACCTCGCAGCCGTAATTGTCCTGCAGCCAGCGCAGGATCACCGAGGTGTCGAGCCCGCCCGAATAGGCCAGCACCACCCGCTTCACACCAGTCTTCATCGAAGGTCCTCTGCCCCGCGCCGCTGCCCGCAGGCTGCCGTCTGCCGCGTCTCAGGCCCGCGTGTCGACGCTGGAGCCGGGTTCGCCGGACGGCGCCTGGTCAGCGGCCTCGGCCGGCCGTGCCGCGATGCCGACCATCGCCGGCCGCAACAGGCGGTCGGCGATCAGATAGCCGGCCTGCATCACCTCGGCAATCGTGCCGGGCGCCAGATCGTCCCGCGGCACCTCGAACATCGCCTGATGGCGGTTCGGGTCGAGCTTCTCACCGATCTGCGGATCGATCCGCTTCACCTGATGGCGCTCGAGCACGGTCTGGAGGCTGCGCTCGGTCATCTCCACGCCGGTGAGCAGGCCCTTGAGCGTCGTGTTCTCCTCGGCGGCCTCGGCCGGCACGGCGGCGATGGCACGGCCGAGATTGTCGGCCACGTCCAAGAGGTCGCGGGCAAGGCGGGTCACGCCGTAGCGCCGCGCGTCTTCCACCTCGCGATCCTTCTGGCGGCGCATGTTCTCGACATCCGCCAGCGCGCGCAGCAGCTTGTCCTTCAGGTCGGCGACTTCCTGCTCCAGATCGGGGGCCTGGGTCTCCTCGACCACCGCCTCCGTGTCAGGATTGGCGTTGGCTGCCTGTTCCGTCGTCATTCCCTGCTTCCATCACCGTTATGACCGAGCATGCGGCTCACCACCCTCGCGGTGTAGTCCACCATGGGGATGATCCGCGCGTAATTCATCCGGGTCGGGCCGATCACGCCGATGGCGCCGACCACCGAGGACTGCGCCTGGTCAGGCGAGGGCGCCCGGTAGGGGGCGATCACCATCGAGCAGCCCGAAAGGCCGAACAGCTCGTTCTCCGACCCGATGAAGATCTGCACCCCGTTGCCCGACTGGGCGGCCTCGACCAACCTGAGCAGGTTCTTGCGGGTTTCCAGCGTCTCGAACAGGTGGCGCACCCGTTCCAGCTCGACCAAGTTCTGCACGTCGTCGAGCAGCTTGGACTGGCCGCGCACGATCAGAAAGCCGTCGCTGCCATCGCCGACGGGCTTGACCCAGGTGGCGAGGCCCGCCTCGACCACGCGCTGGGTCGCCTCGTCAATCTCCGCGCGCCTAGCCTCGATCTCCTGCTGCACCAGGCTGCGCGCCTCGGCGAAGCTGCGGCCGGCCAGCCTGGCCGTCATGTAGTTGCCGGCCTCGACCAGCGAGGTCTGGGGCATGCCGAGCGGGACGTCGATGATCCGGTTCTCGACCATCCCGTGGTCGCTCACCGTCACCACCAGCGCCCGGCCGGGCCCCAGCGCCACGAACTCGACATGGCGGAACGGCCGGTCGCTGGCGGGGGCCGCCACCAGCCCGGCATGGCGGGTGAGCCCGGATAAGGCCTCGGTGGCATCGCCCAGCACCGCCTCCAGGCTCTTGCCAGTGCCGACGCACTGGGCGCGGATCGAGCGCTTGTCCTCGTCGTTGACGTTGCCGATCTCGAGCAGCCCGTCGACATAGAGGCGCAGGCCCGCCGCAGTCGGCAACCGGCCGGCGGAGGTGTGCGGCGCATAGAGCAGGCCGGCATCCTCCAGATCGGCCATGACGTTGCGGATCGTGGCCGGCGAGAGCTGCTCGTCGAGCTTGCGCGCGATCGTGCGGGAGCCGACCGGTTCCCCGGTCGTGACATAGGCGTCGACGATCTGGCGGAAGATCTGTCGCGAACGGCTGTTGAGCTCGGTGATCATCGCATCCAGGAAAGTACAGGCAGGACAGGACAGGCCGGTTCCAGCCAACGCCGGATGTAGGAATCGGCGGGGCGAACGTCAACGGAGCAGCCCCGCCCGGACCAGGGACGGGTCGAGCCAGCCGGGTCAGCGCACGGGCGGCTCGCTCACGGCGCGCTCCCGCAGGGCCGGGCGGGCCTGCGGCGGCTCGGGCCGCTGGCCTGCGCGCCAGGCACGGCGATAGGCCGGATCATACACCCAGACCGCCAGGCCCGCCACGACGGCCAACGGGATCAGCCCCACGATCCACACCATGCTCGTCAAGATCCGGCTATCCCTGCCAGTTCTACCCGATATCGATATGGCGGTTCACACCGCAAGCATCTACGTCGCCAGGCCACCTGTGGATGTGCTGTGGCAGCGATACCGCGCCACTTGCCCCCCCTGCTGCCGCGACCTGCTAGGATGGCCGCATCAGCGAAAGGGGAGAGCGTGATGGCCGTCGTCTGCCAGACCACCCGCGCCGCCGGGCAGAGCCGATGATCGCGGTGATCTTCGAGGTCGTGCCCGAGGAAGGGCGGATGGAGCCCTACCTGGACATCGCCGCCGCCTTGCTGCCCGAGCTGGAGCGGACCCAGGGCTTCATCTCGGTGGAGCGGTTCCAGAGCCTGAAGCAGCCGGGCAAGCTCCTGTCCCTGTCGTTCTGGGAGGACGAGGCGGCGGTGCTGCGCTGGCGCCAGACGCTCGCCCATCGCGCCGCCCAGAAGGCCGGGCGCGCCGGGCTGTTCGCCGACTACCGGCTGCGGGTCGCCGCCGTGCTGCGCGACTACGGCATGGCCGAGCGGGCCGAGGCACCGGAGGATTCCCGCCTGGTCCACGGCTGAGCGCACCTTCTCAGACGGCGGCCACCGCCGCAGTCTTGCTCCCCGGCATGCCGACCAGTGCGGCCAGCTCGGCCTCGTCGAGCGTCTCCTTCTCCAG
>NZ_WUJP01001108.1 GCF_009806515.1 Geminicoccus flavidas
GTCGACGAGTTGCTCGTCGCTGAGGGAGGGATCACCCAGGCCCAGCTCGGCATAGGGCGTGCCCTTCTCACGCAAGAGGTCGCGCACGCCGATGCCCATGCGGTCGATCAGGCTCACCAGCTCGTCCCGGCCGGGTGGGGTCTTCAGATACTCGATGACCACCGGCTCCTCGCCGCTGTCGCGGATCAGGCCGAGCGTGTTGCGCGACGTGCCGCAGGCCGGGTTGTGGTAGATGGTGACGGTCACGATGCGGCATCCTCGGCAGCATCAGGGCGCAGACGACCGATCGCCTGCACCTGGTGGGTCAGGGCCATCCGGTCATGCGAGGCGAACGGCAGTGAGATGAAGATGCGGATGCGCTGGGTCAGCATCCGGCAGGCATCGCGGAAGGCCAGCATCCGGAACGTATCGCTGCCGACCACCGCCGCCGGATCGGGAACGCCCCAGTGGGCGCTGATCGGCTGGCCCGGCCAAATGGGGCAGGTCTCGCCGGCGGCCTGATCGCAGACGGTGAAGACGTAATCCATTGCCGGGGCACTGGGCTTGGCGAACTCGTCCCAGGACTTCGAGCGCAGCCCCTCCGTGGGCAGCCCCTGCTCCTGGAGCAGCGCTAGGGCCATCGGATGCACCTGGCCCTTGGGAAACGAGCCGGCGCTGTAGGCCCGGAAGCGCCCGGCTCCCAGGTGATTGAGCGTCGCCTCGGCCAGGATGCTGCGCGACGAGTTGGCCGTGCACAGGAACAGCACGTTGAAGACCCGTTCGGTCATGACGTTCTCCGTTCAGGCGGACAACAGGGCAGCAGCTCGGCGACGAGCGGCGCACACAGCTCGGCCTTCCCGCCACAGCAGTCCTTGACCAGGTAGAGGGTCAGCGACTGCAGGCCGTTCAGATCGGCGCGGTAGATGATCGAGCGGCTCTGGCGCTCCGACATAGTCAGCCCTGCCCGGGTCAGGATCGCCAAATGCGCCGACATCGTGTTCTGCGGCACGCCCAGCTGACGCGCGATCTCGCCGGCCGGCAGGCCATCCGGCTCGTGCTTCACCAGCAGCCGGAAGGTTTCCAGCCGGGTGGTCTGGGCGAGAGCCGCTAGGGCTTCGACAGCGTCATTCGTATCCATATATCGAGAATTGCAGATATATAGGATGACGTCAATCTCGAAGCACTCTCGCCTGGTCGCTGGCCTCACCCTGGACATTGCAGTGACCGAAGACCCGCTCTTGCAGAGCGACGATATCCTTGCCAGCAGTGACCGTGGCGCGACCTGGGCTACGTTTGGCGACTGGCGATTGGTGTTCTGCGGCTTCTGCTCTAGCTTCTATGGCACCCTTCAATAGGGAGGTGTGCAATGAAGTGGATCATCTTGGGCGCCGTGGGGCTGTTTGCGGTTGCCGGGCCTGCCCTTGCTCAGCCCGAGTCGAACACAGTGCCGCCACCGGCGGCACAGGCCACACCTGCACCACAGGCCAGTGGCATGTGTGGCTGCTGCAAGCAGATGGCGATGATGCAGCAGGGCGAGATGGGCCAGAAGCCGATGGAGATGCCGACCACGCCCATGGCGCCCCAGCAGTAGAAGGCAAGCCGATCAGCAAGCTCCTCAGCGCTTGAATGAACGCTGGCGGGACGGGCACCAGCCCATCCAAAGCCTGCTTGACCTTTCCCTTTCTGGAAGGGGTAGCATGGCGGGATGAGCAAGCCCGTTTCGCTCGATCACCAGGCGCTGGCCGCGCTGCAGCAGGCCATGGCGGAAGGCCGAATGGAGGTGGCCGAGCATCTGCTGTGCGCCCTGGAGGCTTTGGGCGCCGATGCCCGCGCGAACCCGCCCCTGGCCGCGGCGTATGCCAGCCTGATCCCTGCGCGCCGCTGCCCGGCCATTTCAACCAGCCGGGCCCGCAGGTCGGATAGGCGCCGCTAGCACAAGTCGATCTTGCCCACAGCAAAGTCCCGCTCGCGCCGTTGGCGCGGACGATTGCCGAGCCTTGGTGCGGTGACTTTCGGCGACTGTCCCGGCAGGCTCAGGTTAAGCATTAAGGCAATTCGGCCGACCTGCATGGGATGGGACTACCTAGCGGTGCCGTCCCACCTTCACCGCCGAGATGAGCAGGATCAACGTCAGCAGCGGCAGGAGCACCCCGTCCGGTATGATGCCCAGCAGCCGGCCGCCCAGGAAGCTGCCGACGAGTGAGCCGGCCGCCATGACTAGCACGAACATTCGGTTGCGGCCGAGGATCGTGAAGCTCTCGTCCCGGGTGTAACGGGTGAACCCCACTAGCATCGTTGGCAGGCTCACCGCCAAGGATAGGCTGCCGGCCAGCTTGAGGTCGGCGCCGAACAACAGCACCAGGGTCGGGATTAGCAATTCACCGCCGGCTACGCCCAGGAGCGAGGCGACGATGCCGATGGCAAAGCCGGCGATGATCCCAGCCAGCACCTGCACCCCGCCGGTCAGCAAGGGCGTGCCGGCCGTCGCGCCGTGGCCGGCCACCAGCACGACCGCGATGACCACCAACATGGCCGCGATGATCCGGTACAGGGTCGCCGAACGGAGCCGGGTCGCCCAAGCTGCACCCAGCCAGGCACCGAGCAGGCTGCCGGCCAGCAGGTTGACGATGATCGGCCAGGACGCGGCGATGGCCGCGAACGGCACCGTGGATGCCCGGAACGGCAGGGCCGAGGCGACCACCACCAGCGACATCGTCTTGTTCAGGATCACCGCTTCCAGGGCGGCGAACCGGAACAGGCCGATCAGCAGCGGCAAGCGGAACTCGGCCCCGCCCAGGCCGATCAGTCCGCCCAGCAGGCCGACGCCAGCCCCGCTGCCGAACGCTGTCAAGGGTCGGTGCCGTGCCGGAAACCCGGCTGCCGTTTCGCTGCTCATGCCCGCCTCGCTATAGCGAGCCAGCTATAACGAGGTGCACGTTGGTCGGCGATGGCTTCCATACAGGAGCAGCAAGAATGTATTGTATCGTTAAGGTCTACCCCAGCAAGACGGCTGATCGAGACGCCCTCTCCTGTCTCACATGGGTTGTTCTTGATCTTCC
>NZ_WUJP01001109.1 GCF_009806515.1 Geminicoccus flavidas
TGCGCCCCCGCTTCGGCACAGCCGGCAGCAGCGGCTGGATCCGCCGCCATTCCTCATCGGTCAGGTCAGTCGGGTAACGCTTGGTCTTGCGGGCAAGTTCGGCCATCCGCCCACCAGCTCGTCCAAGGCGGCCTGCTGCCGATCGAGCCGGCTCTTGAGCGTCAGCACGTCCTTGAGCCTGGTGCGGCGGTGCTTGCCCACGTAGCGGAACGACAGGTCGCCTGCCTCCATGCGCTGCACGATCAGCGGTCGGGACATGCCGAGGATGTCGGCTGCCTGGTTGGGCGTGAGTTCCTGATCCTCGATCAGCACGGCCACCCGCTCGCCTTACAGCAGACAGGTGAGAACGGCGTCGATCGCTGCCACCGCCGCCGCAGGTGGCAGAACCACCATTTGGACATAGCCACGGTGCCGCCGCCCGTTCGGCGTTAGCGGATCAATTCCACGGTAACTCCGGCCGCATCGGCGATCTTCGGCCAACGCCGCTCCGCGGTGAGTGCTAAGGCCCCTTCCCGCTTCGCCAGAGCCAGACAATAGCGATCGCCCAGCGGCAGGCCCCGCTCCAGCGTGAGCGGCCGCAGCATGCCAGCCGCATAGGACAAGGCGGCATCGGCCGGGATCACCTGGATCGGCAAGGGGTGCAGCAGCGCCTCGATCTCAGCGCTTGTCGCGCCGAGCTTGGCATAGTGGCTGACGATCTCCGCCAGGTTCACCGCCGTCATCAGGGCGCCATCGAGTACGACCTTCACCCGCGCCGCCCCGGGCTCATTCAGAAGCAGGGCAAGCAGGGCAGAGGCATCCAGCACCACCGCCGTCATTCAGCCTCCGCCTCCTGTGCCCTCTCCGCCAAAAAGGCGTCGACCGAGGCGCCAGTTTTGCCGGCCACCAGCTTGCGGCTGAGCGCCTGGGCGCGCACCACCACCTGGTCGAGAGTGCGCAGCACGATGGCGTCGCCCGTGTCCTCGACGATGACCTCACCACCCTGCGCCAGGCCATGCCGCTTGCGCAGGTCAGCCGGCAGGCTCAGCCGGCCATCCGCCATCACTCGAGCCTTCATGGCGTTCCTTCCCAAGCATGCCATGAGAGATATGATATGGCACAACTGGTCATTTATGCCAGAGAAACTATGGCCGCGGCTCTTGGGTAAGCCACGAACCTCACCCTCTGCCTTTGTAGGGTCTACCCCAGCGAAACAATCGGCGCTGTCTCGGTGACTGCGGTGCGCATGTCGGCATGATGCCAGAAACCTAGCGCTGGCGCGGATTTCTGGCCGGCCCTTCGTCGCTTATCGGGATATTGGTGAGCGGTAGGTGAGCAAAACCCATCGCGCTATCCTGGACGTGTCCGTACAGCCCCTGCCCATAGCCCGGCGAGCAAGATCACGTTGAAGCCTGCCAAGCCGACCAGAACCCCAAGCAGGCCATCGGCCCCGATCCCATCGGCCAGCACAGCGCCCAGGGAGGGGGTGATGGCCTGGGCGATCAGGCTCGGCATGGCGAGCCGGCCCATCATAGCGGCATAGCCCTGCGCGCCGAACAAGCCGAGCGGCAGGGTGCCCCGGGCAATCGAGGCCAAGCCGATTCCAACTCCGTAGAAGAGCAGCGTCGGGGCCACGAACGGGAAGCCGGCCCAGAGCGCGCCCAGGCCGAGCGTCACGCAAGCGGTCGACGCCGCCATCGTCCAGATCGGGTGATGGTGCCGGCCGATCGCCATCTCGACCGCGCGGGCCGCAACCTGTGCTGGGCCGACCAAGGCGCCGAAGGCGACGGCGGACGACAGTCCGATCCCGTATGCTTGAAGGATGGTGAACAGGTGCACGGACATGGTGGCCGACACCACCGAGCCGATGGTGATGATGGCCGCCAGCACCAGGAAGGCGAACCGTGCTGGCCGAGGGCTGTGCGCTGCTCCTGGGGAGGCGCCTGCCGCATCCGGTAGCACCGGATCCCTCCGGTCTGGTCTGGGCAACAGAAGCAGATGGATCGGCAGTGCCAGGCACAGCTGGATCGCCGCATACACCAAGCAGGCGCCACGCCAGCCGAGTTCCGCAACCAGGAAGGCGGACAACGGCCAGCAGGCCGTGCTGGCGAACCCGCCGAACAAGGTCAGCGCCGTGATGGTCTGACGTGCTGACTGGCCGTAGAGCCGGCCCAGGGTCGCGAAGGCGGCATCGTAGAGACCGGCACCCATGCCCAGCCCCATGATCACCCAGGCCATTACGTAGACCGGCAGGGTGGGTGCCAGGGCCAGCGCCAGCAGGCCCACCGCCAGCAACACGGAACTGAGCGCCAGCACCGGCCGGCCGCCACGATCCTCGATGACCCGCCCGACCTTCGGCGAGACGAGCCCCGCGATCAGCAGGCCGAGTGACAGGCCACCGACGATCCAGGCAATCGGCCAGCCCGTATCCTCCTGGATCGGCTGCGCCAGGACAGCGAGCAGGTAATAGGAGGAGCCCCAGGCCAGGATCTGGGTGATGCCCAGTGCCGAGACGACGACAGCGCGTCGCCTCGAGCCGGTTGCTGCCGGTTGTGTCGCGGCGACTGTTTCAGGCCGCACTGCCGCCACAGCCGCAGCCGGCCCGGCCTTCCCGTTTGGCGACCGCATCTAGGGCGCAGCAGGCATCAGACGGCTTCACCGGCTCCTGCGGGGCAATCGCGATCGACGAAAGGTCCTGGCTCAGGTCCACGGCCCGGCCGGCTTCCTTGCGTTCCGAGTAGCGGTCGGTCAGCTGGTTGACATGGCCACGGGTGAGCAGGGTGAAGCGCACCAGTTCCTCCATCACGTCGACGATGCGGTCATAGTA
>NZ_WUJP01001110.1 GCF_009806515.1 Geminicoccus flavidas
CCAATATCTCTGCCGCTCGAACGGGTAGTGGGGTGCTGGGGTGGTGGGCAGGTCGAACGGCTGGTCGATCGCCGGCCAGTCCGGATCGCAGCCCGTTCGGTGCAGCTCGGCCAGCGTCTCCAGCAGCACGCTCCAGGACGGCCTGCCGCGCCGGAGGGTCGGCAGCGCCGGCAGCACCTCCCGGGCAAAGCCGGCCAGCACCGGCTGCGGCCCCAGCTCCAGCAAGAGCTCGCAGCCCAGCTCCTTCAGGCGTTGCAGCCCCTGGGCGAACCGGACCGGCTGGCGGGCATGCTCCCGCCAATAGCGCCCGTCCCGCTGCGCCAGCACGCTCCCGGTCAGGTTGCTGACCACCGGTACTTGCGGCGGCTGGTGCGGCAGGCTGGCCGCCTGTTCCAGTTCCTGGAGCATCGGCTCCAGCAGCCGGGAATGGAAGGCGTGGCTGACCGGCAGCACGTGCACCATGAGCCCGGCCTGCTCGGCGGCCGGATCGGCAGCCAGTCGGGCGATGGCCGCATCCGGCCCGGCCACGGTGATGGAGCTGGCCGCATTCCAGGCCGCCACCTCCAGCTCGGGATGCCTTGCCAGCAGGGCTTGGGCCGCCTCGGCCGGGCCCAGCAGGGCGGCCATCCCGCCGCCTTCCGGCAGGGCCTGCATCAGCCGGGCGCGCTTGGCGATCAGCCGGGCACCATCTTCCAGCGACAGCACCCCCGCCAGCACCACCGCGGCATACTCGCCAACACTGTGCCCGAGCAGCGCGTCCACCGTGATGTTCCAGGCGCGCAGCTGCCAGCCTAAGCCCACCGCCAGGGCGAACAAAGCCGGCTGGGCGTAGCCGGTCTGCCCCAGCGCTTGGCCATCGGCGAAGATCTCAGCCAGTGGCCGGTCCAGCCCCATCACCGCATCGCAGCGCGCCAGCACGTCCCGGAGCACCGGCGCACCCGGCAACAGGTCCAGCGCCATCCCGGCATAGGTCGAGCCCTGCCCGGTGATCAGAAAGCCCAGCTTCGGTCGGCCTGCCACCTTGGCTGCCGGCGCACTCGCCAGCGCTTGGCGGGCCGAAGCGGCATCGCCCGCCACCACCGCCAGCCGCCAGGGCAGCCGCGCCTGACGCAGGCCAGCGCTATGCGCCAGAGCCGGCCAATCGGGCCCCTCCGCCAGCCGGTCCAGATAGGCCTGGCGCAGCGTGGCCAATGCCGTCTCCGTCCTTGCCGCCAGCGGCAGCACTGCCGCTGGCCGTGCTGGCACCGTGCCAGCAGTTGGGGCCGGCGCTTTGGCCACTACGACATGGGCGTTGGTGCCGCTGAAGCCGAAGCTGCTCACGCCTACCGCCCGCACCGCCTGGCGCTGCAGGCAGGTCGGCACCCGGAGGTCGGCCCCGTTCAGCTCGATATGCGGGTTGAGCTGGGAGAAATGCAGCGAGGGCGGCACCGCGTCCCGCTCCACCATCAAGACCGCCTTGATCAGCCCGGCAATCCCAGCCGCCGCCTCGGCATGGCCGATATTGCTCTTGACCGAGCCCACCCAGAGCGGCCGGTCGCGCTGGGCGAACACGTCCGCTAGGGCATGCATCTCGATCGGGTCGCCCAGGCTGGTCCCGGTGCCGTGCGCCTCGATCGCATCCACCGCACCAGGATCCAGACCGGCATCGGCCAATGCCGCGCGCACCACCGCGGCCTGGGCCGGACCGGACGGTGCCGTCAGCCCCGCCGAGCGCCCGTCCTGGTTCACCGCACTGCCCAGCACCAAAGCCCGAGCCCGCACCCCAGCTCCCGCTCGACGCAAAACCACCACGCCACAGCCCTCGGC
>NZ_WUJP01001111.1 GCF_009806515.1 Geminicoccus flavidas
CAAGGGCTTTCCCGAGGCGATCCTGGCCGTGTTCCCCGAGGCGACCGTCCAGACCTGCATCGTCCATCTGCTCCGCCACAGCCTGGACTTCGTCTCGTACAAGGACCGCAAGGCCGTGGCTGCGACACTGAAGGACATCTATCGGGCGGTTGACGCTACCGCCGGCGAAGCGGCGCTTGCCGCCTTTGACGCGGGCTCCTGGGGTCGCCGCTACCCCGCGATCGGCCAGAGCTGGCGGCGTGCGTGGAGTGAGGTGGTACCGATCTACGCCTTCCCCAGCGACGTCCGCCGGATCTTGTACACGACGAATGCTATAGAAGCCCTGAATGCCAAGCTGCGTCGGGCCGTCCGCGCCAGGGGGCACTTCCCGACCGACGAGGCAGCCATGAAGCTCCTATTCCTGGTCTTGAACCGCACCGAGCGGGCGTGGAAGATGCCACCCCGCGAGTGGTGCATGGCCAAGGCTCAGTTCGCTGTCCTGTTCGGCGAGCGCTTCACTAGAGCCATGGCCTGATCGTGGATAGGCGCCCGCCCTACACGAAATTCCTGACAGTCCCCTTGTTGCCGCACCTCATCCGAATTCGCGGCCGATCGGGATCTTCCGCTGCGTCGAGCGGTGCCGCCCAAGAACCCGGCAGGCCAGACGCTCCGACACGCCGAGCTTGTCCATCACGCTCTCGACGCAACGACGACGGCGGGCGGGGCTCAGAAGTTTTCCCTGGCGGCCTCCGTCAAGATCAGCTTCTCGAGCGTCAGGTCCGACACCGCCCTCCGCAGACGCTCATTCTCCTTCTCCAGATCCTTCAGGCGCTTGACCTGTTCGGACTTCAGGCCACCGAACTCCTTCCGCTAACGGTAGTAGGCGAACGAGGTCACGCCGATTAACCGGATCGCTTCCGCGACCGGCTGCCCTTGCGACACCAACACGTCCACCTGCCGCAGCTTCGCGACGATCTCTTCAGGCTTGTGCTTCTTCCGCGCTATCATCGTACTCAAGGCTCAACGGTGAACCTTCTCCGTCAGATTAGCATGATCAGATTGCTCCCATATAAACTTACACTTCTTGAAGTTTTTATCTTTAGATAGGCCAACCTCAAAATCGTTTAATGATTGCTTTGTTTTGTATTGTTTCTTGATTGTGTTTCTTTATTATTTAATATCAGACGAACACAAATGTCGGCCGATGATCGTGATCACCATGGCCCTAGCGCATCATCTGTGCGATGATGCGCCATGGTAAAGATCAAAGCAGACCTTGAGCAATTCCAAGTCCAGATGGACACCGCCCTTGATCAATGGGAAGGAGAAGGTGGAGCGCAAGCTTGGCCGTGGACCCCTAGGTACAAAGGCGGGGCTCCAAGCGACAGGGAGCGTCAAGTTCTGGAGTACCTTGGCGCAGCAGTAGTCAGCGGATGGAATGAACTTCCTATCAACATTCAACGTACTATCTTCCAGCACGCCACCGCCAACAAAGTCTCTGATACAGCTCGACTGCGAGAGAAGATCGCTCGCTTCTTGCATGATCATAAAGACGATCCGCGTAATCGATAAGCCGTCCTCTTAACCTCCTTGTCTTGCGGTCTGGGCTGGTCCAGGCTGCAGATTGGTAGGAACGACCATGGCCGAAGCGGCGAAGGTGGTGGCCAAGGACGCCAATGAGAAGCTGGCGCATCGGCGACTGACGATACTGGAATTGGCCGAGCGGCTAGGTTTTGTCGCCAAAGCTGCGCAGCCAGACCATGAGTGAGGCAATCTGGACGAAGGCGAGGTAGTG
>NZ_WUJP01000486.1 GCF_009806515.1 Geminicoccus flavidas
AACGGCGCCAGCACCGCCCACTGCCCATCCGTCAGCACCCCCGTCATCCGCCATCCCATCCGCTGTTCATGCCGCAGATGGGGAGAATCATCAGGAGCTAACACGTCCTAGAACGCTATCGAAGCCGCTCTTAAGAAGCTCATATTATGCCAGAGTCCCATTGGGGCTGGTGAAAACTTGAAGACTTCGATGGTACCGGCGGCACGACCGACAACGCTCTGCAGAAGAGGGCTGACACCCTTTCTGGGTGTCTCAATCTGATGGCAGGCCCCGCGTTGCTGCGGAACAGTCCTTGTCCCGAGCGGCATTTGCGTCCCGGGCGAAGGACGGGGTCCTTCGCCAGGCAGTCCCTACGAGGGCGAGAGCGGCAAGGGCAGAATGTTTCATCCTTCCAAGCCCTTTGCCTCCACACCATTCGGGTCGAGTTTTGAGAGGGGCAGACTGCGGATGCGCTTGCCGGTCAGCACGGAAGCGGCGTTGACCACCGCAGGTGGCACACCTGGCAAGCCCGGCTCACCGATGCCACCCATCGGCGCGCCGCTCTCGACGATGCGGACATGCACGCGCGGCATCTGTTCGGGCGGCAGGATCGGATAGCCGTCGAAGTTGCGGGCCTGGGGCATGCCGTCGACATAGACGACTTCCTCCAGCAGTGCCGAGGACAGGCCGAGTGCCACCGCCGAGTTCACCTGCGCCTCGATGACGGCCGGGTTGACGATGCTTCCCGGGTCGATCGCCACCCATACGTTGTGGACCACGACCGCGCCATCACGCAGCGACACCTCGGCGATCGTGGCCACCTCGCTGCCAAACGGCGAGGCCATCGCGACGCCACGTGCCCTCTTTGTGCCGTCCGCCGCAGTGAAGGGACCGCGCCGCCATCCACCCGCCAGATCGGCGACCGCCTGCAGGAGGTTGCGATGCCGCGGGCTATCCGCGAGAAGCCGCAGCCGCAACGCGAAAGGATCCTGCCGGCCGGCGTCGGCCATCTCGTCGAAGAACGTCTCGTAGAAGAAGTCGTTCATCGAATGCCCAACCGAGCGCCAGAAGCCGATGATGGCCGGATCGTCGACGTGAATCTGGCCGACCCACCGGTTGGGAATCGCATAGACCTTGCCAGCGATGCCCTCGACCGCGGAGCTGTCGACCTTGTCCGGCTGGCGGCCGAACCAGCGGCCCGTGGGACCTTCTCCCACGGCGACCGCGTCCACGGCGACCGGCAGGCCGTCTGCATCGAGCCCGGCGCGGAAGCGCACGGCGCTCATCGGCCTCAGCGTGTCGCGCAGGAATTCCTCCTCCCGGCTCCAGATGAGCTTGACGGGCCGGCTCGCCGCCTTCGCGAGCAGGATGGCCTGCGGGTAGGGATTGGCCGTCTGGTAGAGGAAATGCCGCCCGAAGAAGCCGCCAAGGACCTGGGAGTGGATGATGACCTTTTCCGGCTCGATCCCCGCCACCTTCGCGGCATCGGCCTGGAACATCTCTGGCGCCTGGTTGGGGATCCACAGTTCGAGGGTTCCGTCCTCGTTCCAGCGCGCCAGCGCCGAGGGCGGCTCGAGCTGGCCATGTGCCAGATAGGGCGCGTCATAGGCCGCCTCCACGACGCGCTCGGCACCGCGGAGGGCGCCCGCTGCATCCCCGACAGTCTCGTAGGCGATGCCTTCCCCTGGCGTCGCCTTCAGCTTCGCCATGTGCGCCTCAGAGGAATAGTCCGCCGGCATGGCATGCGCCGTTCCGGCGGCTGGCGCGCTCCAGGTCACCTGCAAGGCCTCGACCGCACGCCGCGCGCGCCACCAGCTATTGGCTAGCACGGCGACGGCACCCGGCAGCCGGTGAACGGAGTGGACACCGGGCATCGCGCGCACGTCCGCCTCATTTGCCAACGCACCCGGCTCGCCGCCGAGGCGCGGGCTGTGCTGGACGGCGGCGTGCAACATGCCGTCGACCTTCTGGTCGATCGCATAGCGTGCTTTGCCG
>NZ_WUJP01000495.1 GCF_009806515.1 Geminicoccus flavidas
CGCGCCTCGACGCTCACCGTGAACGCCGTGCTGATCCGGGCCTCGTTGCCCTGCGCCATCAGCGGCAGGCCCAGTTCCTCGCAGCGCTGGCGCTGCAACGCCAGGCAGATCAGGCCGCGGCCGTGCTTGGCCATGAAGTTGACCGCGTCGGCGTCGCAGAACTGCGCCGGGATGACCAAGTCGCCCTCGTTCTCTCGGTCCTCGTCGTCGACCAGGATGAACATCCGGCCGTTGCGGGCATCCTCCAGCACCTCATCGATCGAGGCGAGATACTCCGAATAGCTGGACAGGTCGTCAGGGCTCATCGTGTCTGCCCGAGCTGGCGGGGCGCCGTTCCAAGCTGCCGGGCGACGTAGCGGGCCAGCATGTCGGCCTCCAGGTTGACCAAGTCCCCTGGCCGGCGGTCGGACAGGGTGGTGTGGGTCCAGCTATGCGGGATGATCGCGACCGCGAAGCTCCGCTCGTCCACCTCGGTCACGGTCAGGGAGATGCCGTCCACGGTGATCGAGCCCTTGACCGCCAGCAGCGGGGCCAAGTCGGCCGGCAGGCCGAAGCGCAGCCGGTAGCCTTCGCCCTCGGGCTCGACCGCCTCGACCGTGCCCAGGCCGTCGACATGGCCGAACACGAGATGACCGCCAAGCTCGTCGCCTAAGCGCAGCGAGCGCTCGAGGTTGATCCTGGTACCTTGCTGCCAGCCGCCGATCGTGGTGAGCCGCAGGGTTTCGGGGGAGGCATGGACCTTCCAGCCGTCCTCCGTGTGCTCGGTGACGGTCAGGCAGACGCCGGAATGGGCAATTGAGGCGCCCAGCGGAATGGTGGCCGGATCGAAGGCGCTCCGGACGGTCAGTTCGACCCCGCCGCCGGAGGCTCCGCTCTGCCGGGTGGCGACGATCTTGCCGATGTCGGTGACGATGCCGGTGAACATCGACAGGTCCTCAGTGATTGCCCAGTGAATCCAGCTCCACCAGACGGTCGCCGTCCAGGGTGCGCTCGGCCATGATCCGCCAGCGGCGGGCATCGGCCAGCCGGCGCACGCCGAATGGAGCCAGGCCCGCCACACCGTCGCCGCCGATCACGAGCGGGGCGCGCAGGAAGTGCAGCCGGTCTACCAGATGCTCACGCATCAGGCTGGCCGCAAGCACGGCGCCCCCTTCGACGAGCAGGCGGGTGATACCGCGCTCGGCCAGCCGCGCCAAGACGGGGACCAGGGCCACCCCGCCGGTGGCGGCGGCCGGCACCTGCTCGATGCGCACGCCCTGGTCGATGAGTGCCCGTGCCTTTGCCCGGTCGTGGTCCGGGGCGGTGAACAGCCAAGTGGGCGTCTGCCAGGCGGTGCGGACCAGGGTGGCATTCTCGGCAATGCGCAGCCTGGCATCCAGCACCACCCGCACCGGCGAGCGGCCGGCGAGGCCCGGCAGCCGGCAGGTCAGCGCCGGATCATCGGCGAGACCCGTGCCGCTGCCGACCATGATCGCGTCGTGGGTGGCGCGCAGATGGTGGCCATAGGCGCGGGCTTCGGGCCCGGTGATCCACTGGCTCTCACCGGTGGCGGTCGCGATCCTGCCGTCCAGCGAAGTCGCGAGCTTGAGCGAGACGAGCGGCCGGCCGCGCCGGACCTTGGCGAAGAAGCCAGCATGGTCGCGCTCGGCCTCGGCTGCCAGCACGCCCTCGGTGACCTCGACCCCAGCCTGGCGCAGTCGGCGCACGCCGCGCCCCGAGACGCGCGGGTCCGGGTCGCCGCAGGCCACCACCACCCGCGCCACGCCGGCGGCGATCAGCGCGTCGGCACAAGGGGGGGTGCGGCCGACATGGGCACAGGGCTCCAGGCTGACATAGGCGGTGGCACCGCGCGCGGCGTCACCTGCCTGGCGCAGCGCCTCGGTCTCGGCATGGGGCCGCCCGCCGCTGCCGGTCACTGCGCGGGCCAGCACCACGCGGTCGCGGACGATCACGCAGCCCACCGACGGGTTGGGCCAGGTGGCGCCCAGGCCCAGTGCTGCGAGGTCGATCGCCATGCGCATCCAGCGCCGGTCGCGTTCCGGATCGGCCG
>NZ_WUJP01000496.1 GCF_009806515.1 Geminicoccus flavidas
ACAAGGCGTTCAGTCCGGGCGGCGGGTCAGCTGGCCGATGAAGGTCTGGAAGTCCTCCGGGCCGGCGAAGTCGCGATAAACCGAGGCGAAGCGCACGTAGGCGACCGGATCCAGGTCGGCCAGGCTCTCCATGGCCAGCTCGCCCAGCCGGGTCGAGGGGATCTCGCTCTCGCCGGACGCTTCGAGCTGGCGGATGATCCCTGCCACGATCCGGTCGATCTGCTCCTCGTCGATGCCGCGCTTGCGGGTGGCGATCCGGATCGAGCGGGCGAGTTTCTCCCGGTCGAAGGTGACCCGCCGCCCGTCCTTCTTCACCACGGTCAGCTCGCGGATCTGCACCCGCTCGATCGTGGAGAACCGGCCGCCGCAGCCGGGGCAGGAGCGGCGCCGGCGGATGGCGGCACCGTCC
>NZ_WUJP01000497.1 GCF_009806515.1 Geminicoccus flavidas
TCGATCGGCCGGCTGTCCTTCACCGAGGTGTCCTCGTAGCCGCAGAACGGGCAGCGCATGGTCGGATCATCGCCTCTCGGGCAAGCGTGGCGGCGTCAGCGCCGGTAGATCGGGAACCGCCGGCACAGTTCCTCGACCTTGTGCCGGGTCGCCTGCTCGACCTGGGCGTCGCCTTCCGGGTTGCGGGCCAGACCGTCCAGCACGTCAGAGATCAGATGGCCGATCGTCTGAAACTCGGCGGTGCCAAAGCCGCGCGTAGTGCCGGCCGGCGTGCCCAGGCGGATGCCCGAGGTAACCGCGGGCTTTTCCGGGTCGAACGGGATGCCGTTCTTGTTGCAGGTGATCCCGGCCCGCTCCAGAGCCTTATCGGCGACGTTGCCCTTGACCCCTTTGGGCCGCATGTCGACCAGCAGCAGATGCGTGTCGGTGCCGCCCGAGACCAGGGCGCAGCCGCGCTCGATCATCACCCCGGCCAGCGCCCTGGCATTATCGACCACCTGGCGGGCATAGGCCTTGAACTCAGGGGTGAGCGCCTCGCCGAACGCCACGGCCTTGGCAGCCACGACATGCATCAGCGGGCCGCCCTGCGAGCCCGGGAACACCGCGCTGTTGAACTTCTTCGCCAGCGCCTCGTCATTGGTCAGGATCAGGCCGCCGCGCGGGCCGCGCAGGGTCTTGTGCGTGGTCGAGGTGACGACATGGGCGTGCGGGACCGGCGAGGGATGCACGCCTCCCGCCACCAGCCCGGCGAAATGGGCCATGTCCACCAGGAGGGTGGCGCCGACGCTGTCGGCGATCTGGCGGAAGCGAGCGAAGTCGAGGATCCGGGGATAGGCGGAGCCACCGGCGATGATCAGCTTCGGCCGGGCTTCCTCGGCCTGGCGCTGCACCTCGTCATAGTCGATCAGGTGGTCGTCCTCGCGGACTCCGTAACGGACCACGTTGAACCACTTGCCGGACACAGCGGCGGGGGCGCCATGGGTCAGATGCCCGCCGGCGGCGAGGGACAGGCCCATGATCGTGTCGCCCGGTTGGAGCAGGGCCAGCAGAACCGCGAAATTGGCCTGGGCGCCGCTGTGCGGCTGGACGTTGGCAAAGCTGGCGCCGAACAGCTCCTTCACCCGATCGATCGCGAGCTGCTCGACCACGTCGGCGAACTCGCAGCCGCCATAGTAGCGCTTGCCCGGATAGCCCTCGGCGTACTTGTTGGTGAACACTGAGCCCTGGGCGTCCAGTACCGCCTGGCTGACGATGTTCTCGGATGCGATCAGTTCGATCTGGTCCTGCTGGCGGTGCAGCTCGTCCTGGATGGCACCGAACAGAGCGGGGTCGGCCTCGGCCAAGCCGGCGGTGAAGAAGCCGGCGGAACGGGTCCGGGGAAGGTCGGTGGAAGCGGCCATGGGTTCTCTTCCGGAGCGGGCGGGCTACAGGTTGGTGAGTTTGGCGATGCGGGCGGCGTGGCGACCGCCCTCGAACGGCGTCGCGAGCCAGGCTTCCAGGCAGTCCAGCGCTACCTGGGGCCCGATCACCCGGGCACCCAGCGCCAGCACGTTGGCGTCGTTGTGCAGCCGGGTCAGCCTGGCGGTGGTCACGTCGTGAACCAGGGCGCAGCGGATGTGTCGAAAGCGGTTGGCGGCTATCGAGACGCCGATCCCGGTGCCGCAGATCAGCACGCCGCGCGCCGCACGGCCTTCGCCGATCGCGGCGCAGACGGCCCGGGCGATGTCCGGATAGTCGACCGGGGCCGGCCCGTTCGTGCCGAGATCGAGCGCCGGATGGCCCTGCTTCTCCGCCGCTGCCACGAGCAGCGCCTTCAACTCGAAGCCGCCATGATCCGCGCCGAACGCGATCGTCGCCATGCCCACGCGTAGGTGTCCCTGCCTTGCTGCGGCCGCGCAGATAGCATGACCCGCCCGCCTGCGCACCATCGGCGCCGACCGCTCCCGGAATGGCCCCCACCGACCGGCGAGGAGGCGGTCGGCAGAGAGGCGAGTGGTTGGCCGCCGGTTGGCAGGGCCGGGATGCATCTACATATCAGGACGACCATTTCCCCGGAGTGCCCGACCGGTGCCAGCCTTCTCCGTGCTCGACCTCGCCCACATCGTGGAAGGGTCGACCGCCGCCGATGCGTTCCGCAACGCGCTCGACCTAGCTCGCCATGTCGAGGCGCTGGGTTATCGCCGCTTCTGGCTGGCCGAGCACCACAACATGATCGGGATCGCCAGCGCGGCGACCTCGGTGGTGATCGGCCATGTCGCGGCGGGCACCAGCACGATCCGGGTGGGGGCCGGCGGCATCATGCTGCCGAACCATTCGCCGCTGGTGATCGCCGAGCAGTTCGGCACCCTCGCCACCCTGTTCCCCGGCCGGATCGATCTTGGCCTGGGCCGCGCCCCCGGCTCGGACATGCGCACCTTCCAGGCGCTGCGCCGCTCGGCGGACAGTGCCGACCGCTTCCCGCAGGACGTGGTCGAGCTGCAGGCGCTGCTGGCACCCGAGCGGCCCGGCCAGACTCTGCGGGCGGTGCCGGGCGTGGGCACCGAGGTGCCCTTGTGGATCCTGGGCTCCAGCATGTTCGGCGCCCAGCTCGCAGCCGCGCTCGGCCTGCCGTTCGCCTTCGCCTCGCATTTCGCCCCGGATGCGCTGATGCAGGCGCTGGAGATCTACCGAGCCCGCTTCGAGCCGTCCGCGCAACTGGCCGAGCCCTATGCCATGGTCGCAGCCAACGTGGTGGTGGCTGAGACCGACGAGCGGGCCCGCTATCTGTTCACCTCGATCCAGCAGCAGTTCGCCCATCTGCAGCGCGGCGACCCCGGCCGGCTGCGCCCGCCGGTCGACGACATCGATGCCTACTGGACGCCGCACGAGAAGATGCGGGCCCAGCACATGCTGGCCTGCTCGTTCGTGGGCGCGCCCGGCACAGTGAGAGACGGCCTTGCGGGCTTCCTGGAGCGCACCGGCGCCGACGAGGTGATGGTGGCGGCACCTCTCTATGATCACTCGGCGCGCAAGGCCTCCTTCACCCTGCTCGCCGACATCGCCGCCAAGCTGAACGGGACCGGCCAATGACCGACCAGAGCGACGACCTGCCTGCCACGCCTAAGGTCCGGGGGCGGCTCGCCGAGATCAAGCAGGGCTGGGCCGAGAGCGGCCGGTTCCTGACCGGCGAGACCCGCTCTGCCGGCGAGCGCCTGCCGCCCGGCCAGCATGTCGTCACCAACTGGCCGATCCTGGACCTGGGCACCCGGCCGAAGGTGGCGCCCGAGCGCTGGCAGCTCCGGGTGTTCGGCCTGGTCGAGGAGGCGTTCACCTGGGACTGGCAGGCGATGCTGGCCCAGCCGCAGACCCGCAGCGTCTCGGACATCCACTGCGTCACCACCTGGTCGCGCTACGACAATCATTGGGAGGGTGTCGCCACCAGCGTGATACTGGCCCAGGCGAAGCCGAAGCCCGAGGCGCGCTTCGTCGTGCTGCACGGCTATGACGACTACACGACCAACCTGCCGCTCGCCGACTTCGCGTCGCCCGACGCGCTCCTGGCGCATCGCTGGGAAGGGGAGCCCCTGCCGGTCGAGCATGGCGGGCCGGTCCGGCTGGTCGTGCCGCACCTCTACTTCTGGAAGAGTGCCAAGTGGCTGCGCCGGATCGAGTTCGTGGCCGAGGACCGGCGCGGCTTCTGGGAGGAGCGCGGCTACCATGACCGTGGCGATCCCTGGGCCGAGCAGCGCTACCACGATGAAGAGGGCTGAACGGGAGGAAGGCTGAACCCGTCGGGCCGGAACTGCCGGCACGGTCGGGGGTTGTCCTGGCGCGCCGGTCGGGTTTCCCTAAGGGCCAAAGGCATGGCGGTGGCCGGGCCTTTCCGGAAACGACCAAAGCACGTGCGGACGAGGAATTTGATCCAGCCAGCGGCGAACCTGCCGACCATTCCGCTCAGCCAGATGGCGCTGTTCCTGGACGTGGACGGTACCCTGCTCGACATCGCGCCTTCGCCCGACGCGGTGGTGGTGAGCGACGAGCTTAAGGCAGTGCTTGCCGAGCTGTTCGCCCAGGCCGGGGGTGCGGTGGCGCTGGTGAGCGGGCGGACGGTGGCCGACCTGGATCGGCTGTTCCAGCCGCTGCGCTTGCCGGTGGCAGGCCAGCACGGGGCTGAATGGCGGATCGCGGCGGACGGCACCACCGGCCGGATCAGCACCGTGCCGGAGCGGCTGCGCGACCTGGCGGTGGCCCTGGCGTTGCGCCACCCCGGCATGCTGGTCGAGGACAAGGGCGGGGCGGTGGCACTGCATGTCCGCGCCCGGCCGGAGCTGGAGGGCGAGATCGGCGAGGCGGTCGAGCGCATCGTGGCCGATTTCCCGGACTACGAGGTGCTGCACGGCAAGGCGGTGTTCGAGTTTCGCCGGAAGGGCGTCCATAAGGGGGCCGCGGTGGCGACCCTGGCCGGGCAGCCGCCGTTTTCCGGCCGCACCCAGGTCTTCATCGGCGACGACACGACCGATCTCGATGCGATCGACACGGTGCAGCGCAGCGGCGGCTACGGCCTGCTGGTGGGGCCGGCCGGGCCGCTGCGCCGCCCGCACGATGTCCGGACCTGGCTGGCCGGACTCCTGCGGACCAGTGGGCCGTTCGAGGGGGAGAGCCCGTGAGCGGGCTCGACCTGGGCGTGATCGGCAACGGCACGATCGCGTCGCTGATCGACGAGCAGGGCCGCCATGTCTGGACCTGCTGGCCCAGGCTGGACGGCGACCCGATCTTCCACGCGCTCCTGGGTGGGGAAGGCGGCTTCTGGTCGGTCGAGCCGACCCGCCCTGCGACAGCGCGCCGGCGCTATGTCGGCAATACCGCGATCCTGGAGACCGAGCTCGAGGACGAGACCGGTGCGGTGATCCGGATCATCGACCTGGCACCGCGCTGCCGCCGCTTCGGCCGGATGTTCCGCCCGGCCACGCTCTTGCGCCGGATCGAGCCGGTGCAGGGCCGCTTCCCCTGCACGGTGCGGCTGCGGCCGAACAGCCGCTATGGTGCCGAGCCGATGCAGACCGTGGCGCTCAGCAACAGCCTGCGCCTGATCTCCGGCGACCAGGCGATCCGGCTGACCACCGACATGTCGGTGGCCTGCATCGCCGAGGAACTGCCGATCGTGGTCCACGCCCCGATCCACATGATCCTGAGCGGCGACACCTCGGTCATGGAAGCGCCGGCCCAAGTGTTCCGCGAGCTCTACGAGGAGACCCTGTACTACTGGCAGGAATGGTCGCGCTACCTGTCAGTGCCGTTCGAGTACCAGGACGTGGTGCTGCGCGCGGCGATCACGCTGAAGCTGTGCACGTTCGAGGAAACCGGCGGCGTGGTCGCAGCACTGACCACCTCCATCCCGGAGGCACCCGATTCCGGGCGCAACTGGGACTACCGGTTCTGCTGGCTGCGCGACACCTACTTCACGGTCCACGCGCTCAACCGGCTGGGCGCCACCCGGACCATGGAG
>NZ_WUJP01000498.1 GCF_009806515.1 Geminicoccus flavidas
GACTATCTGCGCTACATCACCACCTTGGTGACGCTGTCCGAGGACGGCACGCTCCTGCCGCTCTACCCGATCCTGCCGGGCAGCACGCCGGACGAGACCGAGGCGCCGGCGCTCTCGGGCTATCGCGGCATGGGCCCGGTCCGGGTCGGCAACGCCGCCTGGTTCCAGCGCCAGCACGACGTCTATGGCAGCGTGGTGATGGCGGCCGCCCAGATGTTCTACGACCGCCGCCTGCCGGTGCGGGGCGACCTGGAGCTGTTCCAGCTCCTGGAGCGGCTGGGCGAACAGGCGGCACGGCTGGCGCTGGAGCCGGATGCCGGCATCTGGGAATATCGTGGCCGCGAGCGGGTCCATACCCATTCCGCCCTGATGTGCTGGGTGGCCTGCGCCCGGCTCGCCAAGATCGCGGGCGTGCTGGAACTGCCGGAGCGGGGCGACTACTGGCGCGCCCATGCCGCCCGGATCCGCCGGGCGATCCTGGAGGAGGCGTGGGACGCGGAGCGGCGCACCTTCGTCGAGAGCTTCGGTGGCAAGGACCTGGATGCCGCCCTGCTGCTCATGCACGAGGTGGGCTTTCTGGCCGCCGACGACCCGCGTTTCGTCGACACGGTGGCGGCGATCGAGCGGGAGCTGCGCCGGGGCAACCATGTGTTCCGCTACAAGGCGCCGGACGATTTCGGCGAACCGGAGAACGCCTTCACCGTTTGTACGTTCTGGTTTCTCGATGCGCTGGCGGCGATCGGCCGAAAGGACGAGGCGCGCGCCATCTACGAGGAGCTGATCTCCTGCCGCAACTCGCTGGGGCTCTTGTCCGAGGACGTGAACCCGCTGACCAAGGAGCTCTGGGGGAACATCCCGCAGAGCTACTCGATGGTGGGGCTGATCATTTCAGGCATGCGCCTGTCTAAGACCTGGGAGGAAGCATTTTGGCGCGACTCGTGATCGTCTCCAACCGCGTCAGCGTGCCGACGGGCCGGCGCGTCGAGGCCGGTGGACTGACGGTGGTCCTGCGCGACGGGCTGCGCAGGGCCGACGGGCTGTGGTTCGGCTGGAGCGGCGAGTTCGCCGAGAAGCCCGGTCCCGCCAAGGTGACCAGCCGCGGCCGCATGAGCTATGCGCTGCTCGATCTGAACCAGTCGGACTACAAGGGCTTCTATTACGGCTTCGCCAACGGCTCGCTCTGGCCCCTGTTCCATTACCGGCTGGGCCTGGTCGACTGGAAGGCCGACAGCTACCGGGCCTATCGCAAGGTCAATGCGCAGTTCGCGGCCGAGCTCTTCGCCCTGCTCAAGCCCGGTGACCATGTCTGGGTCCACGACTACCAGCTGATCCCGCTGGGTGAGGAGCTGCGCAAGCTGGGCTTCAAGGGCGCGATCGGCTTCTACCTCCATGTGCCGTTCCCCTCCGGCGACATCGTCGAGGTGCTGCCGGCCCATGCCGAGCTCGGCCAGGCCCTTTTGGCCTATGACCTGATCGGGCTGCAGACCGACCGCTCGCACCATGACCTGCTCGACTTCCTGGAACGCTGGTGCGGTGCCGAACGCGACGGCGACACGCTGATCCACGGGGGTCATCGGATCGCGACCGGGGTCTACCGGGCGGCGATCGACACGGCGGGCTTCGCCAAGGAGGCGGCCGCCTCGTGCCAGACGACGGAAGTGCGCAATCTCGAGGAGTCCCTAGGCGGCCGGACCCTGATGCTGGGCGTGGAGCGCCTGGACTACACCAAGGGCCTGCCGCTGCGCTTTGCCGCCTACGAGCATCTCCTGGCTCATTACGAGGAATGGCTGCACAACGTGGTCATGCTGCAGATCGCCCCGGTCAGCCGGGGCGAGCTGGCCCAGTACCGCGCCCTGCGTTCCGATTTGGAGCGCGCCACCGGGCGCATTGCCGGCCGGTTCGCCTCGCCCGACTGGAATCCGATCCGCTATGTGAACCAGCCGGTGCCGCGCAAGGTGCTGGCGGGCTTCCTGCGGGTCGCCCAGGTAGGCTTGGTGACGCCACTGCGCGACGGCATGAACTTGGTGGCCAAGGAATATGTCGCGGCACAGGACCCGGCCGATCCGGGCGTGCTCGTGCTGTCGCGCTTTGCCGGTGCCGTGGAGGAACTGGGCGAGGGCGCCCTGCTCGTGAACCCGCTGGACATCGAGCACACGGCGCTGGCGATGCGCAACGCGCTGGCGATGTCCAAGGACGAGCGGATCGACCGCTGGCGGCGCTGCATAGAGCCGCTCCAGGCCTGGACCGCGCGCACCTGGTACGACGCGTTCGTCCACAAGCTGGACGAGGTCGCCAAGGCCAAGGGCGAGCTGCCCCACGCGGCCTGAGCGGCCCGGCGCTGCCCGGCCGCTCAGGCGGCCGGGCGGGGCCAGTTGTCCAGGAGGGAGGCGGGGCCCAGGGCGAAGCGCAGCCCGTGGGCCAGGGCGATCGGCACCACCGAGGCATGGTCCTCATGGGCCAGCTCTTCGTAGCGCACCCGGAACGAGGGGCCGGCCAAACCGTCCAGGCGGCGGGCGAACGCCCGGGCACGGTCGACCATGCCGCGCTCGGCACGGCGGCTGGCCATGGCCGAAGCATCCGCCTCCGCCGCCTGCCAGGGGGCCAGGCCCTGTTCCCAGCCGCCGACCGCGACCATGACCCGCAGCTCGCGCGGCGGTGCCGCCGCAAACGCTGCCAGTGCCGCAAAGCCCTGTTCCAGCCGTTCGGGGTCGGCCCAGATCGAAGGGCTGGCCGCGATCCAGCGCTGGAACAGGTCGGGCCTGACCTGCAGCGCGTGCAGCACGAAGCAGCCGGCCAGCGAATGGCCGAACAGCGTGCACTGGTCAGGGTCGATCGGGAAGTGTCGGGCGATGGCCGGCAGCACGTCCTGCTCCAGGCAGCCCAGGAACGGGGCGGCACTGGCTGGCAGGAAGTTGCGTCGGCGCGGATCAGGACCGTCCGGCTCATGCTGCGGCCGGATCCCGGCTATGACCGCCGGGCAAACCCCAGTGGCGCTCGGCCGGTGGCAGGACCGGCGCAGGGCCTCCACGGCCGTAGCGAACAGGTGATCCGCGTCCAGGACCAGGAACAGCGGGTAGCCGCGGGTTGGCGGCGGGCCGGGCGGTGCCGCCAGCAGCAGTTCGTAGCGGTGCTGGCCCGCAGCGGCCGCCACCGTCTGCCGGGACGTGCCGGCCAGGCGGAACACTCCGGGTGGAACGGCGGTGGCGTCGGCGGAGGTGGCTGCGGGCTCGGTCAAGATGGTTTCCCGTTGCGGCAAGTCGCGGCCAAGGCAATGATCCGCAATCATGATCTATAATAAATCAAAACTAGTCTTCCGGATCCGGTCGTCACCTTGACGCGATTGGCTGGTCCATCATGCCGACGTGAGCTTGACATCGCAGTCGTCCCGGGCGCAAAGGCGCGCGAGCATTATGCATTCTCCAGCAACGACATGGAACCGACGCATGCGGGTGGCCCGGGCGGCATGGCAGCTGGCGCTGGCGGTGATGCTGGTGGCATCGCCGCTCTGCGCCCGCGCCGAGCTGGTGATCACCGACGTCACCGGGCGGGAGGTCCGGCTGGACGGGCCGGTGGACCGATTGCTGATCGACGATGCCCGGATGCTGATTGCCCTCTCGCTGCTCGACCCGGATCCGGTGGCGCGGCTGGCGGCGTGGCCGAAGGACGTCCACCGGATCGGCCAGATCGTCTACGACCGCTATCTGGACCGCTTCCCGGCCCTGGCCGACCTGCCGGCCGGCCCGAGCTCGGCTGGGGACTTCTCGACCGAGCTGGTGATCGCGACGGCACCGGACGCCGCGGTGTTCACCGTCGGCACCGGCCCGACCCCTGAGCAGGTGGCGCAGGTCGAGGCCGCCGGCATCCCGGTCGTGTTCATCGACTTCTTCTCCCACCCGCTGCGCAACTTGGCTCCCAGCCTGCGCATCCTGGGCAAGCTGATCGGCCGAGAGCAGGCGGCGGAGGACTTCATCGCATTTCGCGAGGAGCGCCTGGCCGCCATCACCGAGCGGGTGGCGGGCTTGCCCGATGCCGAGCGGCCCAAAGTGTTCGTCGAGGTGCATGCCGGCATGTCCGACGACTGCTGCAGCTCCCCGGGCAAGGGCAATCTCGGCGACTATGTCGAGCTGGCCGGCGGCCACAATGTTGGTGCGGACGTGCTGGACCGGCCGTTCGGCCGCCTCAACCTCGAATATGTCGTCGCCGCGGCACCCGAGGTCTACATCGCCACCGGCGGGCCGCACCTGGAGAAGGCGGGCGGCCTGGTGATCGGGCCGGGCTATACGGCAGCGGAGGCAGAAGCGGCACTGGCCCGCCTGGCGGCCCGGCCGGGCATCGCTCAGCTTCCGGCGGTGGCCGAGGGCCGCGCCCATGCGTTGTCCCACCAGCTCCTGAACTCGCCTTTGGACATCTTGGCGGTCGAGGTGCTGGCCAAATGGATCCAGCCCGAGCTGTTCGCTGACGTCGATCCAGAGGTCACCCAGGAGACCATCAACCGGGAGTTCCTGGCAGTCCCGCAGGACGGGATCTTCTGGGCCGGCCTCCCGTGACCGACTGCTTCGCCTCAAGGACGAAAGGAAACCACATCGTGCCGCGCCTAGCCCTCCTGCGCCGCCAGCTCCTGGCCGCCTCCTTCCTGGGTCTGATGGCCGTCCTGCCCGTTCTGGGCGCAGCGGAGGCAGCACCCGCGGTCGAGCAGAGCCGCAAGATCGCCGACGGGCTCTACCAGGTCGTCCTGAGCGACAGCCAGGACCGGCTCTATGTCGCGAGCGCCGGCCGGCGCGGCGAGAACAATGCCAAGATCCTCGCCCTCGACCCCAAGACCCTGGACACGGTCGGCACGATCGACGTCTCGGCCCAGCCGGCCTTCGGGCTGGGCCTGAACGACCGGACCGGCACGCTGTATGCCACGGCCACCCGCGGCGGCGAGGTCCTGGCGATCGACCTGAAGTCCGGCCAGGTGGTGGCCACGGTGCGCCATGGCGAGAAGGCCCATGTGCGCGAGGCGCTGGTCGATCCGGAGAGCAACAAGGTCTATGTCTCGGTGTTCGGCGGCCGCGACGGCGGGCCGGGTGCGGTCTGGGTGATCGACGGTGCGAAGAACGAGCTGGAGCGGGTGATCGAGAACCCGGGCAGCGGGATCTCCGGCCTGGCCCTCGACCCGGCCAAGGGCATGCTCTACGCCGCCGACATGGTCACGAACGAGGTGGTGCTGATCGACCTGGCCGAGGGTGCGGTGACGGGGAAGTACGCCGCTGGCGGCGAGTCGCCGATCAACCTGGCGATCGACACGGCCGGCCGCAGGCTGTTCGTCGCCAACCAGAAGTCCGGCGACGTCAGCGTGCTGGACATCGAGAACGGCCGGCTGATCACCAGGATCCCCACGGGCGAGGGTGCCCTGGGCCTGGGCTACAACCCGGCCAACCGGCTGCTCTACGTGGGCAACCGCAAGGCCGGCACGGTGTCGGTGGTCGACATCGACAAGCTGGAGGTGATCGCCAGCCTGCCGACCGGCACGCACCCGCAGACCATCGCCATCGATCCCGAGACGAGCGTCGTGTACGTGACCAACAAGGCGAAGTCGGCCGGCCGCGGTAAGCCGCCGATCGACGACCCGAACGGCGACACGGTCTCCATCATCACGCCCTGATCCAGGCGATCGCCGCACCCGCTCCTCGGACGGTCAGGGGCGGGTGCGGGGAGCGGTTTTTCGAGGTTTTCATGGTTCCGGTGCAACAGGTCTGGCCCGAGGAATTCGCGCGGCGCTACCGCGAGCGGGGCTACTGGCGGGGCGAGACGTTCGGCGGGTTCCTGCGGCAGCGGGCGCGCCAACTCCCCGACCGGGTGGCGGTGGTGGGCGGCGCAGATCGCTGGACCTATGCCGAACTGGATCTTCTGGCCGATCGAGTGGCCGCCGGCCTGCGCGCCGCCGGGCTGGAAGCGGGCGACCGGGTGGTCGTGCAGTTGCCGAACGTGGCGGCGTTCTTCCCGCTGGTGTTCGGCATGTTCCGCGCCGGCATCCTGCCAGTGTTCGCGCTGCCCGCACACCGGCAGACCGAGATCGTCCACCTGGCCAGGCGCTCGGAGGCGTGCGGCTACGTGATCGCCGAGCGCCAGGACGGCTTCGACTACCGCACGCTGGCCCGCTCCGTGATGGCCGAGGTCCCGGAGATCCGCCGGGTCGTGGTGGTGGGCGAGCCTGGCGACCTGCCGGGCGCGATGTCCTTCGCGGAGCTGGCGGCAACCCCGCCTGGCGCGCCCCTGCCCGAGCCCAGCCCCGCCTCGGTCGCCTTCATGCAGATCTCGGGCGGCAGCACCGGCCTGTCCAAGCTGATCCCGCGCACCCATGACGACTATATCTACAGCTTCCGCGCCAGCGCCGAGATCTGCCAGCTCGACCCGAACAGCGTGTACCTGACCGTGCTTCCGGTGGCGCACAATTTCCCGATGAGCTCGCCCGGCGTGTTCGGCGTGCTCCATGCCGGCGGGCGGGTGGTGCTGAGCCCGTCGCCCAGCCCGGACGTGGCCTTTCCATTGATCGAGCAGGAGCGGGTCACCATCACTGGGATGGTGCCGCCTCTGGCGCTGCTCTGGCTGCAGGCCGCCACCGGCCGTACGGCCGACCTGTCCAGCCTGAAGCTCCTGCAGGTGGGCGGTGCCAAGCTGGCCCCGGAGATCGCGCGGCGGATCGGGCCGACGCTCGGCGTGCGGCTCCAGCAGGTGTTCGGCATGGCCGAGGGCCTGGTCA
>NZ_WUJP01000499.1 GCF_009806515.1 Geminicoccus flavidas
ACTATACCCGCCACGACGATCCCGACGAACTGGTGATCAACAGCCAGGGCCGGCCGATCAGCCCGGACGACGAGGTACTGGTGGTCGACGACCAGGGCCGGCCGGTGCCGGACGGCGAGCCCGGCCATCTCCTGACCCGCGGCCCCTACACGATCCGCGCCTACCATAACGATCCGGGCGCTAATGCCCGCGCGTTCACCGAGGACGGCTTCTACCGCACCGGCGACATCGTGCGCCGGCTGCCCAGCGGCCATCTGCAGGTCCAGGGCCGCGCCACCGACCATATCAACCGCGCGGGCGAGAAGATCTCGGCCGAGGAGATCGAGGATCATCTCCTGGCGCATCCCGACGTGTTCGACGCAACCGTAGTGTCGGTGCCCGACGAGTATCTGGGCGAGCGGAGCTGCGCCTTCATCATCCCGAACGGGCGCCAGCCCAGGGCGGTCGAGATCAAGGCCTGGATCCGCGCCCGTGGCTTGGCGGAGTTCAAGGTGCCGGATCAGGTCGTGTTCGTGCAGGAGTTCACCGCCACGGCCGTGGGCAAGATCAGCCGCAAGGAGCTGCGGGCGATCCTGCGCCAGCGGTTGACCGAGGCGGGCCAGTAGGACGTAAAGGCGATGGGCGAGGAACGGGCGAGGTCGGCGGCCGAGCTGACCCTGGAGGGCATGCGCCGGGAGATCGCCGCGCTGCTGCACGACGATCCCGAGGAGATCGGCACGGACGACAGCCTGATTGATCTCGGGCTGGATTCGATGCGGGCGATGGCGCTGGTGCGCCGCTG
>NZ_WUJP01000500.1 GCF_009806515.1 Geminicoccus flavidas
GCAGGAGATCGGGGTGCGGGCCGAGTTCTCGGCCTTCGCCGCCACGCCCACGCTCGGGCACTGGTGGGACGTGGTGCAGAGGTCCCGCGGCTGATGCAGGACCCTGGCTGGCCTCTCACCGGGGCCCAGGAAGGCTTGTGGTTCGCCCAGCGCCTCGATCCGGCCAACCCGATCTTCCTGACTGGGCAGGCGATCGTCATCGACGGGCCGCTCGACCGCGCCCGGTTCCTGGCGGCGCTGGACGGGGCCATGAGCGAGGCGGACGGGCTGGCGCTGCGCCTCGCCGACGGGCCGGACGGACCGCGCCAGTGGCTGGACGAGGCGGCGAGGCCGCGGGCGGAACTGGTCGACCTGCGCCATCTGGCCGATCCCGAGGCCGCCTGGCGGGCCGCGGTGGCAGAAGACATGGCGACGCCGGTGGACCTGGAGGCGGGTGGGCTCACGGCCCAGCGCCTGTTCGTGCTCTCCCGCGAGCGCCATGTCTGGTATCAGCGCATCCACCATCTCTTGGTGGACGGATACGGGACCGACCTGCTGACCAGGCGGGTGGGCCAGCTCTATGCGGGCGGCGGCGAGTGGTTGGGCCCGTTCTCGGCCGTGCTGGCCGAGGCTGCGGCCTATGCCGGCTCGGAGCGCTCGGCGGCCGACCGCCGCTTCTGGCTGGAAACGTTCGGCGACCGGCCGGACGTGGCGCCTATGGCACCAGGGCCTGCCGTGAGCGGGCACCGCTACCACCGGGTCGTCCGGCCCCTGGACCCGGCACTCGCGGCCCGGCTGCTGGCCCGGGCCGAGGCTGCGGGTGTTGTCTGGCCAGACGTGCTGGCGGCCCTGGTCGCGGCCTATGTGCAGCGCCATGCCGGCGGACCGGAGGCGATCCTGGGCGTGCCGCACATGGGCCGCTTCGGCAGTGCCGCCGCGAACGTTCCGGCCATGGTGATGAACGTCCTGCCGGTGCGCTTCGCGATCGACGAGGACCAGGAACTCGACGCCTTCCTGGCCGGTGCGGCGCGAGCGCTACGCCAGGCACGGCGGCACGGCCGCTATCGCAGCGAGCAGCTCCGCCGCGACCTGGGCCTGCTGGGCGGCAGCCGCCGGCTCCATGGGCCGCTCGTCAACGTGCTGCCGTTCGAGGCGACGCTCGTCCTGGAGGGGCTCTCGACCGAGCTCATCGTGCTCGGCACCGGCCCGGTCGATGATCTGACCTTCACCTTCCGTGGCGACCCGGACCGAGCGGAGCTGCGGCTGGAGCTGGACAGCAATCCCGGCCTGTTCGACCTGGCCGCGACCGAGGCCCATGCCGATCGGCTGGCCTGCTTTCTCCAGAACGCGCTGGCCGCGGAGCGGCTGGTCGACATGCCGACCCTCACGCCGGCGGAGACCCGGCACTGGCTGGTCGAGGTCAACCGCACCGCGCACCCGGTCGAGGACACCACGCTCACCGCGCTGATCGAGCGGCAGCTGGCGACCGACCGGCGGGCACCGGCGGTCCGATTCGGCGAGCAGGTGCTGGATCGCGGCGCACTGGACCGGGAGAGCGCCCGGCTGGCCGGGCGGCTGGCCGCGGCGGGCGTCGGCCCCGGCAGCGTGGTGGCGGTGGCCCTGCCGCGCTCGCTGGAGCTGATCGTGGCGCTGACCGCGATCCTGCGCGCGGGCGGCGCCTATCTGCCGCTCGACCTGGCGCAGCCCAAGGAGCGGCTGCGGCGGATGCTGACGACCGCGGCACCGCTGCTCGTCCTGACCTTCTCCGATCAGCACGACCTTCTGCCGGACGGCTGGCCGCTGCTCGACCTGGACCGGGCGGATGACGACGGGGAGGGGGCGGCGGTCCGGCCGCCGGCACAAGGCGATGCCGCCTATGTCATCTTCACCTCGGGCTCGACCGGCGAGCCCAAGGGTGTCGTCAACGAGCATGCCGGCATCGTGAACCGGCTGTGCTGGATGCAGGCGCACTACCGGATCGGGCCGG
>NZ_WUJP01000501.1 GCF_009806515.1 Geminicoccus flavidas
GGCGGCGTTCCTGGAAGAGCCGGCCTGCCGCGGCTTGCGCCTGCGCCAGGTCTTCTGCAGCGGCGAGGAGTTGCCGGCGGTGCTGCGCGACCGGTTCCACGCCCGCATCGAGGCGGAGCTGCACAATCTCTACGGCCCCACCGAGGCGGCGGTGGATGTCAGCTACTGGCCGGCCGGGCCGGACGACCGGTCGAGCCCGGTGCCGATCGGCTTTCCGGTCTGGAACACCGCACTCTACGTGCTGGACGAGCGGATGCGCCCGGTGTCGCCTGGCGTTGCGGGCCATCTCTATCTCGGCGGCCGGCAGATCGCGCGCGGCTATCTGGGCCGCCCCGACCTCACCGCCGAGCGATTCGGCCCGGACCCGTTCCGGCCGGGCGAGCGGCTCTACCGAACCGGTGACCTCGCCCGCTGGCGGCCGGACGGTGCCTGCGAATTCCTCGGCCGCTCCGACCATCAGGTGAAGATCCGCGGGCTCCGGATCGAGCTGGGCGAGATCGAGGCGGCGCTGCAGGCCTGCCTGGAGGTCGGCCAGGCGGTCGTGCTGGCGCGGCCGGGCAAGGACGGCGAGCCTGCGCTGGTCGCCTATGTCACGCCCGCCGCAGGTGCCATGCCCGAGCCGGCGGCCCTGCGCGCCGGGCTGGCCCGGCAGCTGCCGGACTACATGCTGCCTGCGAGCTTCGTCGTGCTGGCGAGCCTGCCTACCAACGCGAACGGCAAGCTCGACCGCTCAGCCCTGCCAGCACCCGAGCTGGCGCCAGCCGTCGGCCGGCCGCCCGCCGGTCCTGCCGAGGAACGGCTGGCCCGGCTGTTCGCCGAGGTGCTGGGCCGCGAGGTCGGGGCGGAGGACGACTTCTTTCTGGCGGGCGGCCATTCGCTGCTGGCGGTGCGTCTGGCGCGGCGCATCCGGGCGGAATGGCAGCTGGAAGTCGGCCTGGGCTTGGTGTTCGAGCATCCGACTATCGCCCGGCTGGCGCGCCAGCTCCAGCTGATGGCCGCTGCCCCCGACGCACGGTCCGGCAACGGGCTCGGCCCCTGCATCCGGCTGGGCGCCGGCGGGGGGGACGGGCTACCGCCTTTGTTCTGCATCCACCCGGCGGGCGGGATCGCCTGGTGCTATGGCGGGCTAGCCCGCGCCCTGGGAGGATCGCGGCCGGTCTTCGGGCTGCAGGCGGACGGGCTCGACCCGGCAGCCGCGATGCCGGCCAGCCTGGACGAGATGGCGGACATCTATCTGGCGCGGATCCGGGCGATCCGGCCGGACGGGCCAATCCACCTGCTGGGCTGGTCGGTGGGCGGCATCGTCGCCCAGGCGATCGCGGCCAGGCTCGGC
>NZ_WUJP01000502.1 GCF_009806515.1 Geminicoccus flavidas
GCCGAGGCCGGCCTGCTGGCGATGCTGGATTCCTATCCCTGCGAGCGCTGGCGCCAGGAGCCGCCGCCGGCGGCGGATGCCGCGCTGAAGGCGCTGCTCTACATCGCCGGCCAGGATCCCGAGCGGATGGCGGGGCTAGAGCTGACCCGGGACGGGGTGGTGGGTTTCCTGCGCGACAGCGGCCATCCGCTGGGCGCGCTGGACGACCGGGCGCTCGAAGGCGTGCTGCGGGTGGTGACGGCCAACGACCGGCTGGTGCGCGGGCACCGGCACCGCCATTTCCTGGGCCGGCTCGACCATTTCCGCGCTACGGAAGGCAACGAGGCCCGCGGGCTCGACCCGCTGGCCTGGCGCCCCCATGTCGGCCAGGTCGTGGTCCATGACGTACAAAGTGTGCATGGCCACATGCTGGCGGAGCCGGCGCTTGGCCGGATCCTGCCGGTGCTGGAGGCGCGCATGGCCGAGGTCGAGCAGGTCGGGCTGGCCCTGCCAGCCTAGCCGCGCTCGGGCCGGGCGAAGATCAGCACGACGAAGAAGGGCACCCCGATCAAGGACGTGACGATGCCGACCGGCAGGAGTGCCCCCGGCACCAGGGTTTTGCTGGCGACCGAGGCTAGCGACATCACCAGGGCACCGCACAGCACACTTGCTGGCAGGAAGAAGCGGTGGTCCTCGCCCACCAGGAGGCGCGCCAGATGAGGCCCGACCAGGCCGACGAAGCCGATCGTGCCGACGAACGCCACCGCGGTCGCGGCCAGGAGGCTCGCCCGGAACAGGGACAGAAAGCGCAGCCGGCCGACATTCACCCCGAAGCTGTAAGCCCGGTCGGAGCCCAGCCGGAGTGCGGTCATCTGCCAGGAGGCGGCCAGGGAGGAGGGCAGCACGAGAGCCAGCACCAGGGCGGCCACCAGGATCTTCTCCCAGCTCGCCCGGGCGAGGCTGCCGAGGTTCCAGAACACCAGCTGCTGCAGCGCCTCCTGGCTGGCGACATACTGGATCAGCGCCACCAGCGCGTTGAAGGTGAACACCAGCGCGATCCCGAACAGGACCAGCGTCTCCACCCCGGTGCCGCGCAGCCTCGCCATGAACTGCAGGAGCAGGACCGAGCCGAAGGCGAACAGGAAGGCGTTGCCCGACAGGATCCAGCTGGCCGGCACGCCCGGGATGCCCAGGCCCAGCACGATCGCCAGCGCCGCCCCCAGCGAGGCCGCCGAGGACACACCCAGCGTGAACGGGCTGGCCAGCGGATTGTTCAGCGTGGTCTGCATCTCGGCACCGGCCAGCGACAGGGCACCGCCGACCAGCAGCGCCAGCAGCGCCTGGGGCAGGCGGACTTGCCAGACGATCACCTCCAGCGCCGGCGTCAGCTCGCCCAGGTCCAAGAGGGCGCGCAGCCCGTCCAGCACCGGCAGGGACGAGGGGCCGGTCACCAGGTCGAGCAGGAAGGCCAGCGCCACCCCGAGCAGCAGCAGCAGGAGTGCCGCCATGCGCCGGCGCAGCTGGGACGCATAGGCGGCGAGCGGTGCCGCGAGGGTGGTGGGGTCGGCCAAGGCTGGAACCAGTCGAGGATGGGAGGTGCGCGGAGCCGCGGCAGCGCCCGCGGCCCCGGCTCTACCATCCGGGCCCGGTCACTTGAATATCCGGCTCATCCGATGGGAGGGTTCTGCGCTTGGTGACGACCGACGGCGGCGCGCGGCCGCGCCTGGCCGGAACGGAACAGGGGACGAAAGTTGAGGTGCTGCCGGAGGCGGGGCAGGGTACAGGGCCGGACCAGGGCTTGGTCATCCAGGACGTGTGGGCGGGCTATCGCGGCCGGCCGGTGATCCAGGGGCTGAGCCTGGCGCCGATCCCGGCAGGCAGCGTGACCAGCCTGGTCGGCCCCAACGGTGCCGGCAAGTCGACCCTGCTGCGCGGCCTGGCGGGACTGCTGCCGGCCAGAGGCAGCATCCGCTTCGCCGGCCAGGAACTGGGCGGCCTGTCGTTCGCTGCCCGGGCCAAGCTCGCCACCTACATGCCGCAGACCCTGCCGGCCGGCACGGCGCTCAGCGTGCTGGAAACCGTGCTGGGCGCGCTGCATGCCTCGCCGGCCGGCCAGACGCGTCCGGACGAGGCCGGTGCTGCAGCGGGCGAGGAGAGCAATGCTGCCGCACCGGAGCGGGCACTGGCGGCGCTGCAGCGCCTACATGTGGCTGACCTCGCCATGGAGCCACTGGACCGCCTCTCGGGAGGCCAGCGCCAGATGGTGGCGCTGGCCCAGGCGGTGGTGCGCGGCACCGGCCTCCTCTTGCTGGACGAACCCACCAGCGCCCTGGACCTGCGCCACCAGGTCGAGGTCATGGCAGTGGTCCGGGCACTGGCCGCCGAAGGGCGCACGGTCCTGCTGGTGCTGCACGACCTTTCCTTGGCGGGCCGCTGGTCCGACCGGATCGTGGTGCTCGACCGCGGCCGGCTCCACGCCGACGGTATGCCCGTCGAGGTCATCCGGCCGGACATGCTGGCCCAGGTCTATGGCGTGCGCGCCCGGGTCGAGCGCTGCTCCGCGGGCCATCTTCAGGTTGCGGTCGACGGCCCGCTGTCCCAACCCTGAGCCAACCGGTCATTAGATCGGTTTAGCCGTGGCGCGGCGGCAGCCTGCAGCCATCCGGCCATAGCCGGCCAGGATGGCGGCTGGCGGCATCAGGGGCGGGCATCAGGCCGAACGACAGGCCCGTGAGCACCGCCCGAACGCCTGCCGGCGGCCGCACGGGCGTGCCGCAAGCAGGCAGGCCGGCACCTTGGCCCGGCGGCACCCGCGAGCACAGGCCCCGGAGGGCCCGGCCTCAGCGCCAGACCGGCTTGCCCAGGTCGACGTCGTCCTCGTCGGTCAGCACGCCGGCCGCACCGCCTGCCGCACCGCCGATGGCGGCACCGCCCAGGATGCTGCCGCCAGTGACGGCACCGGTGGCAGCGCCCACGCCTGCACCGATGCCGGCACCGCTCAGGCTCCGGTCCGTCTTAGTCTCGCCGCAGGCCGCCAGCAGCAAGGCGACCGGCAAGAGCAGCACCAGGCTGCGCATGATCTCGTCCTCCAACCTCTGGCCGACGCCCAGTCGGCCGAGAATCCTGGCAGGACAACCTGAGCGCCGGCGTGACGGTTCCGAAGATCTCAGGCCTCCTCTCCGGTCGTGAGCAGGAAGGAGATCAGGGCGGTCTGTTCCTCTTCGTTGCAGTTGAACAGGAGATGGGTGCGATAACGACTAACGCTGAGGATCCGGGCGCGCAGGCGCCGGCGCGGGTACAAGGCGGTGATCTCCAGCTCGACCGGCGCGCCGACCAGGGCCGGGAAGGCCGGCGCCAGGCCGGCGCCGCCCAGCGACAGGTCCATAATCGTCACCGCCCGCACCGCGCCGTCCACGTCGATATAGGCGGACAGCCCGCTGGGGTAGCGGCGGTGGTAGCGGCGCTCGGCCAAGGGCAGGATAAGCTCGCCGCCGGTTTCGTCGTCCGTCTCAATACGATCCATGGCTCGATGCCTCGTGCGCTGTCCTGGTGTCGCGCATCCTAGGCCCGTGGCAGTTAACAAAACTTTGCAGCGCCGCTGTGCCCCGCAGCCGCTCGCCAGGGCCGGAACGATCGTCGAGAATGCCGGCCGGAGCGGGTTCGCGGCTGCGCTGCCCAGTTCCGCCTGCGGCCCTCTTGGTCTAGACCCTGCGGTCACCAACACCGAACCCGACATACCAGAAGACGATGGCCGGCCATTCCCACGCCAAGAATGTCATGCACCGCAAGGGCCGCGCGAACGCGGCCAAGTCGGCGCTGTTCACCCGCCTGATGAAGGAGATCCAGGTCGCGGCGAAAACCGGTCTGCCTGATCCTGCCGCCAATCCGCGGCTGCGCATGGCCGTGCAGGCGGCGCGCCAGGCTAACGTGCCGAAGGACAATATCGAGCGAGCCATCAAGCGCAGCCAGGGCAGCGACGCCGAGAACTACGAGGAGGTCCGCTACGAGGGCTACGGCCCGGGCGGCGTGGCGATCATCGTCGAGGCGCTCACCGACAACCGCAACCGCACCGCGGCGGACGTGCGCTCCGCCTTCACCAAGCATGGCGGAGCGCTCGGCGAGAGCAACAGCGTGAGCTTCCAGTTCGAGCGGATCGGCAAGATCCGGTTCGACGCGGCACTCGCCGATGCCGACACGGTGATGGAGGCGGCGATCGAGGCTGGCGCGCAGGACGTCGAGAGCGACGAGGAGAACCACGAGATCTGGTGCGCGCCGGACGAGCTCAATGCGGTCCTGCAGGCGATGGAGGCCAAGCTCGGCTCGGCCAGCGAGGCGATCCTGACCTGGCGGCCGCAGAACAGCGTGCCGGTCGACGACGACAAGGCCGACACGCTCCTGAGCCTGCTGGAGGTGCTGGACGAGAACGACGACGTCCAGCGGGTGATCGCCAATCACGAGGTCTCGGACGAGACCCTGGCCAGGCTGAGCGCCGCCTGATGCTGGTGCTGGGTCTCGATCCCGGTCTCAGGCATACCGGCTGGGGCGTGGTCGAGGCCAGCGGCAACCGGCTCCGCTTCGTCGCGGCCGGCGTGGTCGACACAAGGACCACCGACGATCTGGCGGTGCGGCTGGTCGCTCTGCATGACGGGCTGGCCCAGGTGCTGGCCCGCTACCAGCCCAACGTCGCCGCGGTCGAGCACACCGTCGTGAACAAGAATGCCGGCTCGTCGCTCAAGCTCGGCCATGCGCGCGGGGTGGTGATGTTCACCGCCGCCGCGGCCGGCCTGCCGGTCACCGAATACCTGCCCATGGCGGTCAAGCGGGCGGTGGTCGGCACTGGGGCCGCGGAGAAGGAGCAGGTGGCCGCCATGATCCGCATCCTCCTGCCAGGCTCAGGCACCTACCGCTCGGATGCCACCGACGCGCTGGCCGTGGCGGTCTGCCACGCCAACCGCACCGCCACGGTCAGCGCCATCGGTCGGAGCATCCGGGCCGCCGTCGGGGGAACCGCGTGATCGCGCGGCTGCGCGGCCGGGTGCTGGAGCAGCTCGACGACGGGATCGTCCTGGACGTGAACGGAGTCGGCTATCTGGTGTTCTGTCCCGCCCGGGTGCTGGCGCTGCTCGGACGGACCGGCGAGATGGTCGACTTGTTCGTCGAGACCCAGGTGCGCGAGGACGCGATCACCCTGTTCGGCTTCGCCGAGGCGGCGGAGCGGACCTGGTTTAAGGCGCTGCAGGCGGTCCAGGGCGTGGGGGCGCGCTCGGCCCTGGCGATCCTGGGCGTGCACGATCCGGCCCGGCTGGCGGCGGTGATCGCGGCGCAGGACAAGGCGGCGCTGACCCGCGCTCCCGGTGTCGGGCCGAAGCTCGCCGCCCGGATCTGTGCCGAGCTGAAGGACAAGGCGGCGATGCTCGGCATCGGCCGCGCGGTCGCGGCGGCACCTGAGGCAGGCGGGGCCGCGGCACCGGCCGGCCCGGTCGAGGATGCGCTCTCGGCCCTGGCCAATCTGGGCTATGGTCGGGCGGAAGCCTATGCCGCGCTTCAGGCGGTGCTGGCTACGCAGCAGGAGGAGATGGCACTGCAGCAACTGCTCAAGCTGGCACTCAAGGAACTGGCGCGATGAGCGAGCGGCTGATCGACGCGCTGGAGCAGGTCGACGACCTGGACCGCTCCTTGCGCCCGCAGCGCCTGGCCGAGTTCGTGGGCCAAGCCCGCCAGCGCGCCAATCTGGAAGTGTTCATC
>NZ_WUJP01000503.1 GCF_009806515.1 Geminicoccus flavidas
GAGGCGGCCAAGGCGCGGCGCGACCCGCTGGACCATGTCCTGTTCGCGGGGCCACCCGGGCTCGGCAAGACCACGCTGGCCCAGATCCTGGCGGCCGAATTGGGCGTGGGCTTCCGCATGACCAGCGGCCCGATCATCGCCCGCGCCGGTGACCTGGCAGCCCTGCTCACCAACCTCCAGCCGCGCGACGTCCTGTTCATCGACGAGATCCACCGGCTCTCCCCGGCGATCGAGGAGGTGCTCTACCCGGCGATGGAGGATTTCCAGCTCGACCTGATGATCGGCGAGGGGCCCTCGGCCCGCTCGGTGCGCATCGACGTGCAGCCCTTCACCCTGGTGGGCGCCACCACGCGCTCCGGCCTGTTGACCACGCCCCTGCGCGACCGGTTCGGGATCCAGGCACGGCTGGAATTCTACACGATCGAGGAGCTGGTCTCGATCCTGCGCCGGGGAGCCCGGCTGCTGGGCTTTGACCTGGCCGAGGACGGAGCGGTCGAGATCGCCAAGCGAGCGCGCGGCACACCCCGCGTCGCCACCCGCCTGCTGCGCCGGGTGCGCGACTTCGCCACGGTCGAGCGGGCCAAGTCCGTGGACCGAGCACTCGCCGACCGGGCGCTCCTGCGCCTGGACGTCGACCGGCTGGGGCTGGACACGCTGGACCGGCGCTACCTCAAGATGATCGCCCAGGCCTATGGCGGCGGGCCGGTCGGGATCGAGACGCTGTCGGCAGCGCTCGCCGAGGAGCGCGACACGATCGAGGAGACGGTCGAGCCGTTCCTGATCCAGCAGGGCCTGGTCCAGCGCACGCCGCGCGGGCGGATGCTTACCCGGCCGGCCTGGCTGCACCTGGGTGAGACGCCGCCGGCCAGCATTGAGCAGCCCAGCATGTTCGACGAGCCGCCGCCATGACAGGGGCGCACCGGCTGGCGATCCGGGTCTATTACGAGGACACGGATGCCGGCGGCATCGTCTACCATGCCAACTATCTGCGCTTCGCCGAGCGCGCCCGCACCGAATGGCTGCGCGCCCGCGGCTTCGATCATCCGGTTCTGCTGGAGCGCTTCGGCGTCCTGTTCACCGTGCGGCGCTGCGACGCGGTGTTCCTGGCACCGGCCAGGCTCGACGACGAGATCCTGGTCGAGACCGTCCCCCAGGGCATCGAGGGTGCCCGGATCCGCCTCGGCCAGCGGGTCCTGAAAGGGGAGCGGGAACTCGTGACCCTGGCGCTGGAACTGGTCCTGGTGAACCGTGCCATGCGGCCGGTGCGCGCCCCGCCCCCGTTGCGCGCGATCCTGTCCGCGCCGGCCGGATCGTGATGGGCAGCCTGCGGATATCTCGCGTGCTACGCGAGAGTTCCGCTTGACACCACATCGCGCCTATGGTGCAGGTGCAGACGGAGAAAGTCAGTCGGCTTCATTGTCTTAGCTGAAGTTCCTGACCTCCTTTCCTGCTTGCCGCGACTGCGGCCGCGCCCCGCGCTTCGGCTGGATCACCAGAACCATGGATCCCAATCTCGTCACCGCCGCTCCGATCGCGACGCCAGAGGCCGCGCTGTCCGTATGGTCGCTGGTCATGCAGGCCGACCTGGTGGTGAAGTCGGTGATGCTGATCCTGGCACTCGCCTCGCTGTGGTGCTGGGCGGTGATCTTCGAGAAGGTCTGGCGGCTGGCCGCGCTCAAGCGCCGCACCACCGGCTTCGAGCGGGCGTTCTGGTCCGGGGCGCCACTGGAAGAGCTCTACCGTAGGTTGGCCAAGCGGCCCGATCATCCCATGGCGATGATGTTCGCGACCGCAATGGAGGAGTGGCGCGAGGCGCCGCGCAATGCGCTGCGCGACGGCGGCAGCCACCTGCTCGACCGGATCGGCCGGGTGATGCGCCTGGCCATGGACCGCGAGCTGGTAGCGCTCGAGCGCAGCGTGCCCTCGCTCGCGACGATCGGCTCGGTGGCACCGTTCCTGGGCCTGTTCGGTACGGTCTGGGGCATCATGAACAGCTTCACCGCGATCGCGGTGTCCAAGAACACCACGCTCACTGTGGTGGCCCCCGGCATCGCCGAGGCCCTGTTCGCCACGGCGGTGGGGCTGGCGGCAGCGATCCCGGCTGTGGTCGCCTACAACAAGCTGTCCGGCGAGATCGATCGCTATGCCGAGCGCCTGGAGAGCTTCGGCGAGGAGTTCCAGGTCGTGCTGGCGCGCGAGATCGAGGCGAGCGGGGCCGCCTGAGCATGGCCGGGACCTCGTTCAACCCGACAGGGTCGGGGCGCCGGGGCCGGCGGCGCCGCCGGCAGATGTCCGAGCCGAACGTCACGCCGCTGGTCGACGTGATGCTGGTGCTGCTGATCGTGTTCATGGTGGCGGCCCCGCTGCTCACCGTGGGCGTGGCGGTGGACCTGCCGCAGACCGCAAGCTCGCCGTTGCCCGGGCAGGACGAGCCGCTGGCGGTGACCGTGGGCGCGGACGGCAAGGTCTACCTGCAGGACAGCGAGATCACGGTGGCTCAGCTGGGCCCGCGCCTCCAGGCGATCACCCAGCGCAATGCCGAGGCCAGGATCTTCGTGCGCGGCGACCAGGCGGTGAACTATGGCCAGGTCATGGCGGTGATGGGGGCAATCCATTCGGCAGGCTTTACCAAGGTCGCCCTCTTGACCCAGACGCCGGACGAGACCGGCCCGCTTCCCGGCGGCGACACATGACCGGCACCCAGGCTGGCGGGTGAGGGGGGATGCGCAAGTATCTGCTCGCCTCGGCCGGTTTCCATGCCCTGATCGCCGGCCTGCTCTGGTTCGGCCTGCCCGAGTGGGGCAAGCCCCTGCCCGAGGATGGCGGGGTCGCCGTCGAGCTGGTGAGCGAGGCGCCGGACCTGCCGCCGCGGCCGCAGCCCGCGGCTCAGGCGCCGGTGCCCGAGCGCAAAGCCGCCTCGCGCCAAGCGCAGGCGACCGAGGAGAAGCCGAAAGAGCCGCCCAAGGCGCCGCCGGCACCCCCGCCGCCCCCGCCACCGCCGGCACCACCCCCACCGGCACCGCCGCCCCCGGCGCCGCCACCGCCGCCACCTCCTCCGCCGCCGCCTCCGGCACCCGTACCCGAGGTGAAGCCGGCACCGGCCGAAACCCCGCTGCCCGAACCGAAGCCGCCAGCGCCGCCTCCACCTCCGCCTCCGCCACCTCCGCCGCCCCCGCCGGCCGCGCCACCGCCTGCCCCGCCGCCGCCCGCTCCGCCGGCAGCGGCGC
>NZ_WUJP01000504.1 GCF_009806515.1 Geminicoccus flavidas
CGCCGGAAAAGCGGGACGGGCGTGGCCAGGTGGCCGCGGACCAGCCGGCGCGTTCGAACCAACCGGGAAGCTCGGCCGCACGGCTGGGTGCCGCGGGGCTGGGTGCCATGGTCCGCGAGCAGATCCAGCCCTGCTGGAACATCCCCGTGGCGGCGCAAGGCCTGTCCGGCATGGTGGTCCCGGTCAATATCCGGATGGCGCCGGACGGCACGGTGCAGAGCGTGGCACCGGTGGATGTGGGCCGGATGGGGTCGGACCCGGTCTATCGT
>NZ_WUJP01000487.1 GCF_009806515.1 Geminicoccus flavidas
CTCTGTCGACAACTCCGACATCGGCACATCGAGCCGTGTCGCCGCGACCTGCAGGAGCATCTGGCGCGCCGAGGCGCCGAGCCTGCGCATCGTCTCGTAGCTCATCCGCACCGACATACTGCCGCCCGTGAAGCGGCCACCGCCCGTCAGCAGATAGTCCGGACCGGGAGGAGCGCTTTCGATCTCGAACCGCGTGGGATCGACATCAAGCTCTTCGCCGACGATCTGCGCCATGGCGGTGAAGATGCCCTGACCGCCCTCGATGAAGGGACTCCGGAACAGGACGGTGCCGTCGGGGCGGATCTGGAGAAACGCGCTGACTCGCGTGCCAGGCGTAATCGGTGTGGCTGCCTGCGCCCGGGCGCGGCCAATGGGCAGGCTGACGCCGAGCACAAGCGCTCCGAGCGAGGCGCCAAGGACGCCGCGTCGCGACAGGTTAAGCGGCTTGTCATGCGCGCGGCCGATGGAGCCGGCGGCAGCGGTGGTCTTGACGTTCAATGGCGTTCCCCCGTCAAGCCTGAGCCGCCTGCCGGACGGCAGCCGCGATGGCGTTATAGGTGCCGCAGCGGCAGAGGTTGATCATCGCGCCGGCAATGTCGTCCTCGCTGGGCTGCGGGGCCTGCTTGAGGAGTGCGGTGGCGGCCATCACCTGGCCGGACTGGCAGTAGCCGCATTGCGGCACCTGGTTGGCGACCCAAGCCTCGACCACCTTCCGGCCCTCGGCATCCTGCTCGATCGCCTCGATCGTCGTGATCGCCATCCCGGCCACGCTGTCCACCGTCGTCACGCAGGACCGCGTGGCCTGCCCGTCGATCAGCACCGTGCAGGCGCCGCACTGGGCCACGCCGCAGCCATATTTGGTGCCGGTCATGCCCAGCTCGTCACGCAGCACCCAGAGCAGCGGCGTGTCCGGCTCGACATCGACCTGATGGATCGAGCCGTTGATGTTCAGTTCCACCGGCATCCTCCTTGGTCTGCGGGAGAGCCGACACGACTGGCTGCCGGCTCGTCGAACCTGGTGGGTAGCAGGTCGGGACCAATCGGATTAGTAGGGTGGATCCGCTTGCATTGATCGACGACGGCCATAAATCTTCCCCCAAGTCGGCGGAGGCAGCGGCATGGCCAAGGAGAATTTCAACGACCTCCTGTGGTTCCTGGCCGTGGCCGAGGAGAAGAGCTTCACGCGGGCAGCGGCGAAGCTCGGGATCACGCAGTCCACCCTCAGCCACACGATCAAGCGGCTGGAAACGCGGATGGGCATCCGGCTGCTCACGCGCACGACCCGCAACGTGACGACCACGGAGGCGGGAGAACGTCTGCGACAGTCGCTGGCCCCCAGGCTCGCGGAGATCGAAACGGAGATCGCCGCGCTGATGGAGTTCCGCGACAAGCTGGCTGGGACGATCAGGCTCACGCTGTCGGACCACGCGCTCCAGAGCGTCGTCTGGCCGAAGCTGCTGCCGGTGCTGAGCAACTATCCCGACATCAAGCTGGAGCTCAGCATCGACAACGGGCTGCGCAACATCGTTGAGGATGGGTTCGATGCCGGCGTCCGGCTGGGCGAGAGCGTCGAGAAGGACATGATCGCAGTCCGGATCGGGCCGGACTGGCGGCTGGTCGCGGTTGCCTCGCCCACCTACTTCGCGGAACGTCCCCTACCGCGGCATCCGCAGGAGCTGGTCAGTCACAACTGCATAAACCATCGCCAGGCCCGTGGCGGCGGTCTCTACGCCTGGGAGTTCGAGAAGGATGGGCAGGAGCTTCGCGTCCGGGTGGACGGGCAGCTCACTTTCAATACGTCCTTGGCGATGGTTGATGCGGCGGTGAAGGGTTACGGCATCGCCTTTCTGCCGGAGGATCTCGTCGAGCGAAGCATCGCGTTGGGTGATCTCGTTCAGGTGCTGGACGACTGGTGCCCGAAGTTCGCGGGATACTACATCTACTATCCAAGCCGGCGGCAGAATCTGCCGGCCTTCAAGGTCGTCGTCGATGCCTTGCGGCTAGAAGAGGATTGAGGCCGCAGGCTCTCGGGCGGGCGCGACGGCCGGTTATCCGCCGCATCCTGCCGCGATCAGGGCGCCGTGCGCTTCTCGAAGACCTCGCGCGCGACCGGCACGGCCGAAAAGGCATTCGGCCAGCCGGCATAGTAGGCGAGATGGCTGATGACTTCCGAGGCCTCCTCGCGGGTCAGACCGTTGTCCATGGCACGGTTCAGATGAAACGGCACCTGCGCGACCTGGCCGGCCGAGATCAACGCGCTCACCGTGACCAGGCTGCGATCGCGAGGGGCAAGGTCCGGGCGGAGCCACAGGTCGCGGAACAGCACGTGTCCCGTATCCCGCACCAGACCTGGCGAGACCGGGCCCACGGTCTGCTCGACGGTCGCTGCGCGGCGGACCTCCTGTGCCTCATCGAGCGGAAGCAGCGGCGCGGCCGCTGCCGGAAGCTGGTCGGTCTCGATGCCCCGTTCGGCAAAGATGGGAGCGGCCGCATCGGCAGCCGCCATGGCATTGCCCCAGCCGGCATAGAAGGCCAGATGGGTGATGATCTCCGATAACTCGGCCGGCTTGACGCCGCTGTCGAGCGCGCGGCGGAACTGCGCGGGCATCATGCTGGGCTGGTTGCGGGTGATGACAGCGGCGACCGTCACGACGCTGCGGTCGCGGGCGGACAGGCCGGGCCTCGTCCAAAGCTCGTCGAGTACCCCACGCTCGTATCGCTGCAGGGCCGGGGCCACGGCCGAGAGATCACCGTCGACGTCTGAGGAGGCGTTGCCTGCCGCAGGCGCAAGGGCCATGGCCAGCGCCAAGGCTGTGATTGACTTCATGGTCTGCTCCTTTCCAGCTTGCCTAACGATCAGCGGTACTGCTCGTCGGTGACGGGCTCGAGCCAAGTAACCGCGCTCCCGTCATGCACCGGGGTGATCGCGATGTGGCTCATCGAGCTTTCGGCGGTGGCACCATGCCAGTGCTTGACCCCGGGAGGCGTCCAGACGACGTCGCCGGGCCGGATGGCGACCTTCTCGCCGCCTACTTCCTGCACCCAGCCGGTCCCGGCAGTGACGATCAGGGTCTGTCCTGCCGGGTGGGTATGCCAGTGCGAGCGGGCACCTGGCGTGAACTCGACTAGGCCACCGCCGGCGTTGCTGTGCTCGCTCGCGGTGAACAGCGGCGTGACGGTCACGGTGCCGGTGAAGGTTTCCGCAGAACCCGCAATCGATGCCCGCGCCCCATTAGGCGAAACCTGCATGGTCTGAGCCTGAGCGGCAACGGATGCGAGCAGAAGTGCTGCTGCGGCCAAAGGCAGGGAGTTCATCATGTTCCGTTTTCTCCTTTCATGAGGCAGCCAAGCACCAGCGTGCGACCGCCTGGTGTGTCACAAGGCTGCCTCAGCCTGGAATCGTCATTGATCGGAATTGGATCTGTTTATGCTCGCCTCGTGGGTCTGAAAGGCGAGAACAGACGGACTCCGCGCCAGCGTAAGCGCTATGATTGCGGCGCATGACACGACCATAGCGCTGGCGAGGAAAACGCTGTCCACCGTGACCGACGCTGCGATCGCGCCCAGGGCGGGACTGCCGACGCCGAGCGCCACGTCGAGAAAGACGGTGTAGAGACCCATGGCGAGGCCCCGGCTGCTCGGGTGAAGGCTTCTGACGGCCTCGGCCCCCAGCCCGGGATAGACCAGCGAATAGCCGAGCCCCGTGAGCGCTGCGCCTACCGCCGCCATGACGGGTCCCGGTGCCAGCCAGATCAGCATGAGGCCGGCGGCCTCCACCAGGACGAAGATCGTCGCGACCCGGGCGCCGCCGAGCCTGTCCGGCAGAGCACCGACGCAAAGCCTCGCGGCGATCAACGCACCTGCGTAGGCCGTGAAGGGAAGCCAGACCGGGTGCCAGCCGTGTTCTGCAAAGTGCAGGGCACCGAAGGTCAGGATCGCGCCGTAGCCGATGCTGCTGAGGGCTGCGCCGAACCCTGGAAGCCAGACTGCTCCCGCCACGCGCAGGAACGACTGCCGCATGCCATGCGCGGCGGGATGCGCGCCGCGCATCGGGAGGATGGCGAGGAGGATCGCGACAGGCAGGATGGTCGTGGCGAGGGCGATGGCGAAGAAACCGCCCACGGCATGGAGCGCCGATCCGATCGGCGCCCCGACCGCC
>NZ_WUJP01000505.1 GCF_009806515.1 Geminicoccus flavidas
GCGGTGGCCGAGAGCGCGGTGCGGGCGACCCGCGCCTGCTCGCCGCTCAAGCTGCCGCGCGAGAACTATGACGACTGGCGTGACATCATCATGAATTTCCGCCCCGACCAGATGGGTTGAGTCTGAATGGCTGACCTTTGAGGCGGCAGGGAGGTTGGTCTCGTGATGCAGTTCCTCGATCCGCGACGTGACGAGCCGGTGCGCATCCGGTCCCTGCCAGGCCTGATGCAGATCGGCCGGCGCGGCCTGCTGGGTGCGGGTGCCGCCGGCCTCCTACTCGGTGCCGGGGGCAAGGCGTTCTGCCAGCTCGCGGTCGACATCACCCAGGGCGTGGTCGAGCCCATCCCGATCGCGATCAGCCCGTTCGCGGCCGGTGGTGGCCAGGGGGCGACGCTGGCCGGCCAGATCCCCGACGTGATCTCGGCCAACCTGGACGGCTCCGGCCTGTTCCGCACCATCGACCGGCAGGCCTACATCCAGGGGCCCGAGGAGCTGCGCGGGATGCCGCGCTTTGCCGACTGGCGGCAGATCAACGCCCAGGCGCTGGTGAGCGGCGTGGTGGAGGAGACGCCGGGCGGGATCGGGGTCGAGTTCCGCCTATGGGACGTCCTGGGCGGCCAGCAGATGACCGGCCTGCGCATCGACGCACCGGCCGCGTCCTGGCGGCGCATCGCGCACCGCATCTCGGACGCGATCTACGAGCGGATCACCGGCGAGAAGGGCTATTTCGACACGCGCATCGTCTATGTCAGCGAGACCGGCCCCAAGGCCAAGCGGATCACCCGCATCGCGCTCATGGACCAGGACGGGGCGAATCATCGCTTTTTGACCGACGGGCGCGAGCTGACCTTCGGCCCGCGCTTCTCGCCAGATGGCCGGCGGGTCGCCTACCTGCTCTACCGGGGCATGCGGCCCAGGGTCTACATGCGCGACATCGAGGGCGGCCGCGAGCAGGTGCTGATCGACACGCCCAGGATGAACTTCGCGCCGCGCTTCTCGCCGGACGGGCAGACCGCACTCGTCACCGTCAACGAGGACGGCGACTTCAACATAGTGGCGGTCGACCTCGCTACCCGGCAGCAGCGCCGGATCACCAGCGGCGGCGGCATCTCCACCTCGCCGTCCTTCTCGCCGGACGGCCGCCGGATCGTGTTCAACAGCGACCGCTCCGGCCGGCCGCATCTGTTCGTGACCGGCGCCCAGGGCGGCCCGGCGGAGCGGATCTCCTATGGCGACGGCCAGTACGGCAGCCCTGCCTGGTCGCCGCGCGGCGACCTGATCGCGTTCGTCAACATCAAGCAGCGCTATTTCCATATCGGTGTGATGCGGCCCGATGGTAGTGACGAGCGGCTGATCACGCGCAGCTGGCAGGACGAGGCGCCGACCTGGGCGCCCAATGGCCGTGTCGTCATCTTTCAGCGGACCGAGCCTGGTGGAACAACCAAGCGGCTCTACGCCATCGATGTCTCCGGATACAATGAACGGCTGGTGCCGACACCTCTGGATGCTTCAGATCCCGATTGGTCCGGCTTGCTTCCTTAATCAATTGACAGTAGAAGAACCGGCATGGTCGCAGTCACGGCACTGGCCGTGGTTCGTCCGCGCGCCATGAACTGTCGCGGCGCCAAGTCGTCTTGGGAACTACCGATGAAGCTCACTCTCCTTCCGGTCGCTGCGACGGCGCTGCTGCTCGCGGCCTGCAGCTCGACTCCGTCCTCGGACGAGACCTCCGGTGCCGGCGGCATGACCACCAGCGACGCCTCGTCGCTGACCAGTGGCCCGGTAGCCGGCAGCCAGGCCGACCTCGAGCAGAACGTCGGCGACCGCGTCTATTTCGGCTTCGACAGCTCGACCCTGGACGAGACCGCTAGGTCCACCCTGCAGCGTCAGGCGACCTGGCTGCAGCAGTTCCCCTCGGTCTCGGCGACTGTCGAGGGCCATACCGACGAGCGCGGCACCCGCGAGTACAACCTGGCGCTCGGCGAGCGGCGCGCCTCGGCCGCGGCCCGCTACCTGTCCAGCCTGGGCGTGCCGGAGAGCCGGCTGATGACTATCTCCTACGGCAAGGACCGCCCGGCCGATCCCGGCAGCTCCGAGGAGGCCTGGGCGTTGAACCGCCGAGCGGTTACGGTGATCAACGCCACCAACTGAGGGTGGCAGGGGTGCCGGCGCTGCCGGCCGCGGCACCCCGCTTCGACCCGCCGGCGCCATGGGGAAAGGATGCGGGTGGCTGCATCGAGGCCGGTCCTGCTGCTGGTGCTGTTTCTGTCGGCCTGGTCGGGCACGGCGCTGGGCCAGTCGGCCGACAGCCGGATGATCGCCGACCTGGAGGCACGGATCCTCCGGCTGGAGGAGGAGGTCCGCCAGCTCCGCGGGCGGGCGGAGGAAGCCGAGTACCAGGCGCGCGCGGCCGCGGAGCGGATGGACCGGCTGGTGGCCGACATCGACGCGCGCCTGCGCGGCGTGGAGCCGGGCCCAGACGTTGCGGCACCGGATGCGGGCGTGGCCGTCCAGCCGGCACCTCAGCCAGGTCCCCAGGTGGCGGCACCTTCGCCCAGCGAGCCGGGCGTGCTCGGCACGCTTCCGGATGACACGCTGGCCGGCCTGCCAGCCCCGCCGCCCGAGCCGCCAGCACCGGACGGCACGGCTGCCGTGGCGGGCTCGCCGCGCGACCGCTTCGATGCCGGCATGGCCAGGGTCAAGGCCGGCGACTGGAGTGGGGCGGAGGCGGCGTTCGCCTCGATGGTCAGCAGCGCTCCGGACGATCCGCTCGCACCCAATGCTGCCTACTGGCAGGCCGAGACCTATTATGCCCGCCAGCAATGGCCGCAGGCAGCGGCGAGCTTCGCCCGCAATGTCAGCACCTATGGCGACGATGCGGTCCGGGCACCGGACAATGTCCTCAAGCTCGGCATGTCGCTGGCGCGCATGGGCGACCGGCAGAAGGCCTGCGCCACCTTCGCCGAGTTCGACCGCCGCTATCCGAAGGCGCCGGTGGCGCTGAAGCAGATGGCCAGCCGCGAGAAGAGCAACGCCGGCTGCGCCTGAACAGCCGCCGCGTCTGGACGGCCGAGCGTTCGCGGCGGCGATGGCAGGGCTCGGCCCGTTCGAGCCGCAGCCCAGGATCGGCGTCGCCCTGTCCGGCGGGGCGGACAGCGTCTGCCTGACCCTGCTGGCCCAGGACTGGACGGGGGCACAGGGTGGCGAGTTCCATGCCTTCCTGGTGGACCATCGGCTGCGTGCCGATTCCGCGGCCGAGGCGGCTCTGACCGCGGAGCGCATGGCGGCTCGGGGCGTGGCGGTCACGGTGCTGCGGTGGCATCACGGAGCCATCGACAGCCGGATCCAGGAACGCGCCCGCCAGGCCCGCTATGCGATGCTGGAGGAGGCCGTGGCCGGCTGGGGCGGCCTGCACCTCCTGCTGGGCCACCATGCCGACGACCAGGCCGAGACCGTGGCAATGCGCCGCGCCCGCGGCAGCGGCGGGGTTGGCCTGAGTGGCATGGCGGCGATCGTGGAGAGGCCGCAGCTCCGCCTGCTCCGCCCGCTCCTGGCCTGGCCCAAGCGCAGCCTGCTGGACTGGCTGGGCCGGGCCGGGGTCGCCTGGGCCGAGGACCCCAGCAACGCCGACCCGCGCTTTGCCCGCGCCCGCCTCCGGGCCCAGGCTGCCGCACCCGGACAGGCACCGGACCCGTCGGTGCGTCAGGCGCGCGCGGCCGCAGCCGCCCTTTTCTTGGCGCGCCATGCCGAGCCCGATCCGGCCCGCCGCCTCCGCTTCCCCCGCGTGGCCTTCCGCACCCTGCCGGCCGACACCGCCTGCCATCTGTTGGGCACGGTCCTGGCGGCCCTGGCGGAACGGCCCTATCCGCCGCGCGCCCGGTCGCTCGCCCGGCTGCAGGCGGCGCTCGCGGGGCTAGACGACGGTGCCATGACCTTGGGTGGCTGTCTGGTGCGGTTCGGCCCACGCTGGGTTCGGCTCTGCCCGGAGCGGCCACTGCCCCTGCCATGGCGCCCACCCGTGCCGCTGGCCCCGGCACCGTTCGCGGCGGCAGCGAGCCCTGCTCCGGACCGTGCGGCAGCGGACTGAGCGTGGATCTTGCTTCACTCGCCAGCTCACTTATGTTCAGCCTACTCGCGGTGTTCTGCCATGCTCGGGCAAGGCAGGACGTTCCGCACCGCACGAGGCACGGCTACGTGAACAATTTCAGCAAGAACTTGGCGCTCTGGGTCATCATCGGCCTACTGCTGATCGCGCTGTTCAACCTGTTCCAGAGTCCCAGCACGCGCGGGACCAGCTCCAACCTGGCGTTCTCCGACTTCCTTAGTGAGGTCGAGGGCGGGCGGGTCGCGGAAGTGACCATCCAGGGCGAGCAGATCACGGGGCGGACCAGCAGCGGGACCAGCTTCCAGACCTACACGCCGAACGATCCGGCCCTGGTGGACCGGCTGACCGAGCATGGCGTGCGCATCACCGCCATGCCGGTGGACGACAACGTGCCGTCGCTTCTGGGCGTGCTGGTCTCCTGGTTCCCGATGCTGCTGCTGATCGGCGTCTGGGTGTTCTTTATGCGCCAGATGCAGGCCGGCGGCGGCAAGGCCATGGGCTTCGGCAAGTCGCGCGCGCGCATGCTCACCGAGAAGCATGGCCGCGTGACCTTCCAGGACGTGGCCGGCATCGACGAGGCCAAGGAGGAGCTCCAGGAGATCGTGGAGTTCCTGAAGAACCCGCAGAAGTTCACCTCCGTGGGCGGCCGGATCCCGAAGGGCTGCCTGCTGGTGGGCCCGCCCGGCACCGGCAAGACGCTCCTGGCGCGCGCCATCGCCGGCGAGGCGAACGTGCCGTTCTTCACCATCTCGGGCTCGGACTTCGTCGAGATGTTCGTGGGTGTTGGCGCATCCCGGGTCCGCGACATGTTCGAGCAGGCCAAGAAGCACGCGCCCTGCATCGTGTTCATCGACGAGATCGACGCGGTCGGCCGCCATCGCGGTGCGGGCCTGGGCGGCGGCAACGACGAGCGCGAGCAGACGCTCAACCAGCTGCTGGTCGAGATGGATGGGTTCGAGGGCAATGACGGCGTGATCCTGATCGCCGCCACCAATCGGCCCGACGTGCTCGACCCGGCCCTGCTGCGGCCTGGCCGGTTCGACCGGCAGATCGTGGTGCCGAACCCCGATGTGATCGGCCGCGAGAAGATCCTGAACGTCCACATCAAGAAGGTCAGGACCTCCCCGGACATCGACGCGCGCACGATTGCCCGCGGCACGCCCGGCTTCTCCGGCGCCGACCTCGCCAACCTCGTCAACGAGGCGGCGCTGCTGGCAGCCCGGGTCGGCAAGCGCCTGGTCACCATGGCCGAGTTCGAGCAGGCCAAGGACAAGGTCATGATGGGGGCGGAGCGCCGCTCGCTCGTCATGTCCGAGGACGAGAAGAAGCTCACCGCCTACCATGAGGCGGGCCATGCCGTGGTTGGCTTCTTCTCGCCGGCCTCCGATCCGATCCACAAGGCGACCATCATCCCGCGCGGCCGCGCGCTCGGCATGGTCGTGCGCCTGCCGGAAGGCGACCGCCTCTCGGTCACCCGCGAGAAGCTGGAGGCCGACATCGCCGTGGCCATGGGCGGCCGGGTGGCGGAGGAGCTGATCTTCGGCCATGACAAGGTGACCGCGGGCGCCTCCTCGGACATCGAGCAGGCCACCAAGATCGCCCGGCACATGGTCACCCAGTGGGGCATGAGCGAGAAGCTGGGCCCGGTCGGCTACGCCGAGAACCAGCAGGAAGTGTTCCTGGGCCACCAGCTCCACCAGCAGAAGAACGTCTCGGAGGCGACCGCGCAGGCGATCGACAGCGAGATCCGGGTGCTGGTCGATCGCGGCTACCAGCGGGCGCGCGCCCTGCTGACCGAGAAGATCGACAAGCTGCATGCCTTCGCCCAGGCGCTGCTCGAGTATGAGACGCTGACCGGCGAGGAGATCACGGCGGTGATGCGCGGCGAACCGATGCCCACGCCCAAGCGCTGGGGCGACGATACGCCGCCCACCTCCGCACCCAGCAACCATGGCGGCGGCCGGCGCTCCTCCGTGCCGACCACCCGGCCCTCGGACGGCCCGGGCGGCGTGGAGCCCTCGCCGGGCCCGGCCTGAGCCAGCCGGACAGCCACTATTCGAAGGGACAGAGGGAGCCGGCGACGGCTCCCTTTGCACATGGGATGACCGCTCGAACCTATCTGGAGCCGCTCTGCCTCCTGTCGGGGCCGGCCGCGGTCGCTGCCATCGCCGAAGGCAGCGGGCTGCCGCTCGGCGCTGACCGTGCCTTCCTCCATGCCCGCCTGTTCCGGCGCGATGGCGACGCGGTGACGGAGCAACTGGTGGCGGCGCCGGCCTTGCGTGGCCGTGCGGAACTGGCCCCGGCCCTGGCGGGCTTGGCCGTACCGGTCGGGCCCTTGCGCATCATGGGAATCGTCAACGTTACCCCGGACAGTTTCTCCGATGGTGGGCGCTGGTTCGACGAGGAGCAGGCGATCGCCCAAGGGCTGAGCCTCGCCGCGGCCGGGGCGGACATCCTGGACGTGGGCGGCGAGAGTACCCGGCCCGGCTCGCTGCCGGTGCCGGTCGAGGAGGAGATCCGGCGGGTCGTGGGGGTGGTGAAGGCGCTCGCCGGCCACGGGCTGACCGTCTCGATCGACACGCGCAATGCGGCGACCATGACAGCGGCGCTCGCCGCCGGTGCCAGGATCGTCAACGACGTGACCGCGTTGCGCCACGACCCCGACGCGCTGCGGGTGATGGCCGATGCCGGTTGCCCGGTCGTGCTGATGCACAGCCAGGGCGAGCCGCGGACCATGCAGGCCGATCCGCGCTACCGGCGCGCCTGCCTCGACGTGTTCGACCATCTGGCCGATCGGGTCGCGGCCTGCCTGGACGCAGGCATCGCCAAGGCGCGGATCATCCTCGATCCGGGCCTGGGTTTCGGCAAGCTCGCCGTCCACAGCCTGGACGTGCTCCAGCACCTGGCCCTGCTGCGCACGCTGGGCTGCCCGGTCCTGCTGGGCGCCTCCCGCAAGAGCATGATCGCCAAGCTAAGCGGCCAGCCCAACCTGCCGCCGGCGGAGCGGCTGCCGGGCTCGCTGGCCCTGGCACAGGCCGGCGTGGCGCGCGGGGCCAGCATCGTGCGGGTGCACGACGTGGCCGAGACCCGTCAGGCCCTTGCCCTGGCCGAGGCGGTCGATCGCGCAGCCTGATCGGGGACCTCGAGAGAGGAGTCTAGCCGGGCTTGGGGTGGAAGTCGGTCTGCCGCTGCAGCTTCTCCTGGAGGAAGCCGCCTTCGCCCACGATCACCTCGCCGGCGGCGATCCGCAGGCCGCGGGCCGTGCCCTGGCCCTTGAGCACGCCGCCGCGCAGGTCGGGATCGGGCTCCGCGAAGGACCGCCCGTCGCCCAGTTCGCAGCCATCCACCGTGATGCCGCCCAGCACCTGGCTGCCGGAGCCCAGCCGGCTCAGGCCGAACACCGCGACCCCGCCGACATAACGCCCGCCATCGCCGATCCGGATCTCGGCGTCCGGCCGATTGGTGCGCGCCACGAAGCCGCCCTCGCCGAACTGGTTGCCATGGCCGATCCGGATCGGGCCGGTGGCCGCGACGATCACCGTGCCCGTGCAGAACCGGTTGCGGTCGCCGATGGCGAGCGGTGCCCCGGCCCTGGCTTCCAGCACCACCGAGGGGTGGAATAGGTTGCCGGTGCCGATCGTGACGAAGCGGGAGATCAGCACCGAGAACGGGTCGGGAACGATGTTGCCGCCCTCGATCAGCCGGACGGTGTCGCGCACGCTCAGATAGCCCCCGGCGGTGCGGGCACGGTCGATCAGGGTCAGCAGATCCTCGTTCATCACCGGCTCCTTCGTCCTTTGGGCGGGGATCGACCGGATCGCCGCCAGGGCGCCAGCGAGATCCCAAGCGAGATCCCGATGATCCGGTTAGATGGTGGGCGCTGGCGGGAACGGGATCAATCCATGCCGGTGCCGCGGCGGCTCCGCTCAGCCGCCGCCCAGCTCCAGGATCTTCTGCCAGTGGCTGTCCTCGATCGGCATCACCGAGAGCCGCGACTGCCGGATCAGCGCGATGCCGGCCAGGGCCGGCTCCGCCTTGATCGCGGCCAGCGGCACCTCCCTGGCCAGTGGGCGCAGGGGCTTGACGCGGACCAGGCACCAGGGCGGGTGGTCCGGGTCCTCATACCAGGTGCGGGACACAGTCATGATGCCGAGCACGGCCGGCTGCACCACTGAGCGGTAGAAGAACACTTCCTCGCCCAGGGCCATGCTGCGCATGTTGCGGGCGGCCTGGTGGTTGCGCACGCCGCCCCATTCGGTCTCGCCGTCCGCGACCAGCCGGTCCCAGCTATAGTCCCCGGGCTCGGTCTTCATCAGCCAGTGCGCCATGGATGGGCTCAGCCGATCCAGTCGCCCACCGCCGGCCGGTAGAGTGTCACGGTGAACGAGGCGAACACGCCTTCCTTGGTGAACGGGTCGTCCTTGGCGAACGCCTCGGCCGCGGCCCGGTCGGGCGCCTCGATGACCAGCATGCTGCCGATCGGGTCGCCCTTCTCGTCCAGGATGGCGCCGCCGACCTTGATCATGTCCTGCTTGCCCTGCAGATAGGCCAGATGCGTCGGCCGGATCTCCAGCCGGCGGGACAGGGCGCCCGGCTTGTCTTCGGCGCGGATGATGAAGAGCATGTCGATCTCCGAGACGGGTCCATCCGTGCGGACCATTGGCACGGCCGGACGCGGCCGTCACCCCGACACCGGGGCGGCGAGCCGTCGGGCCGGCACGCTGGTCGGCCTGGGCGCCATCCTGCTCTGGGCGACGCTGGCGCCATTGGGTGTGGCGGTGGGCGGGGTGCCGCCCTTCCTCCTGACGGGAGCCGCCTTCCTGATCGGCGGGCTGTTCCTGCTCCTGGCCCTGCCACTGCGCGGCCGGCCGCTCGCTGCCGGCTTTCGCGCGAGCCCGGTCGCCTGGGCGATCGGGGTGGGCGGCTTCTTTGGCTACCACGCGGTCTATTTCAGCGCGCTGCAACTGCTCCCGCCGGTCGACGCGCTGCTGGTGATCAATCTCTGGCCGCTCCTGATCGTGCTGTTCTCGGCCCTCCTGCCGGGCGAGCGGCTCCTGCCGCGCCACCTGATTGGCGCGCTGCTGGGCCTGGCCGGCACTAGCCTGATCGTGCTGGGGCGGGGCGAGCTAGGGGGAGGGGGCAGCCTGGGCGGCTGGGCCTGTGCCCTGGCCGCAGCATTGATCTGGTCCGGCTACTCGATCCTGAACCGACGCTTTGCGGCCAGCACCCCGTCGGAGGCGGTGGTGGGCTTCTGCCTGGTCACGGCACTGCTCTCGCTGGCCACCGGGCTGCTGGTCGAGCCGCCCGCCCTGCCGGTTGGCTGGGGCTGGCCGGCCCTGCTCCTGCTGGGGCTGGGGCCGGTGGGCCTGGCCTTCCTGCTCTGGGACCGCGGCACCAAGACCGGCGACATCCGGATCCTGGGGGCGGCCGCCTATGCCGGACCCCTGATCGGCACGCTGCTGCTCCTGCTCATGGGCCGGGCCGAGCCGTCCTGGCGGCTATTGCTCGCCGCGGTGCTGATCGTGGGCGGTTCGCTCCTGGCCTCCGGTGATCTGCTGCGCCGCCCCAGGGCCTAACAGGCTCAGCTGGCAGGCCGGGTCGCGACGAAGCTCGGCCGCTGCTCCATCTCCGCGTGCCAGGCAGCGAGCTTTGGCGCCCGGTCGCGCCAGGCGATGCCGGGGTGGCGGATGTCCAGGTAGGTCAGTGCCACGGCAAGCGCGATCGCATCGAGCCGCGCACCGCTGCCGAACGAAGCGAGGTCCGCCTCGGCCGCGGCCACAGCGCGCAGGTTCAGGTCGCGCTGCTTGTCAATGCAGGCCTGGGAGCGCTCGCCGCCGGGCCGGATGCTCTCCTGCCGGGCCGCCACGGCCGCATCCATCATCCCGTCGGCCAGTGCAACCCGCGTGAGCACGCCGAAGCGGTCGGCGCCGTCCGGGACCAGGCTCGGGCCCTGCCTCAGACTGTCCAGATAGGCACAGATCACCGGGCTGTCATAGATGGCGGTGCCGTCGTCCAGCAGCAGGGTCGGCACCTTGGCCAGCGGGTTCTTCGCCACCACCAGCGGGTCCTGGAACAGGGCTGTCGGCACGGTGGGTGCGGTGATGGTGATGTCCAGCCCCTTTTCCAGGGCGACGATGTGGGCTTTGCGGCCGAACGGGCTGAGCGCGAGAGTGATCAACTGCATGAAGCGCCTCCGAGGATCCGGGGGCAGGGATGCCACGCCGCCAGGCTCAGTTGAAGAGTTCGTCCACGCCCAAAAAGTCGCCACCGCCCAGCACCATGGCATAGCGCAGGCCCTTGGCGATCCCGACCAGGATGATGAAGGGGACGAGATGGACCCGCAGCGTGCCGGCCGCGATCGAGAGCGCGTCGCCTACGCCCGGCAGCCAGGTCAGGAGCAGGGCAGGCTTGCCCCATTTGTTGAACCAGCCCTGGGCCTTGGCCAGCTTCTCCGGGCCCACCGGGAACCACTTGCGGTCCTGGAAGCGCAGGATCGCGGTGCCCATCCACCAGGAGACCACGGAGCCCGCGACGTTGCCGATCGTGGCCACGGTCCAGATCGCCCAGAGGCCGATGCCCTGAGTCATCAGGCCCAGCATCACCACTTCGGAACTGCCGGGCAGGATGGTGGCCGAGGTGAAGGCGCTGAAAAACAGCCCGGCAAGAAGTACCAGTTCGCTCACGAGGTCGTTCTCCGCAGCCGCCTAGAAAGCGGCGGCGGTCAGGTCAGGTCCGATCAGTCGAGTTCCGGATAGCCGAACATCTGGGGGTCGCGCCAGACGAACCGGTCCGGGTCGATGCGCTGGTTGATCTGGACATCGGACAGGGTTACCACGGTGCGCGTGCCGCCCGGGTCCAGGACCGTCCAGCGGCGCAGCTCGACCGGCTTCTCGGCGAACACGAGCTGCACCGAGCCCTGGTCCTCCGCGCCCTTGCGGAACGCCTCGATCACGATTTCGCCGCCGGCCGACGCCACGTCGCGGACCAGCACCTCCTGGCCGAAATTAGGGTTCTCCGAGAGGAGGAAGCCGATCGGGGTCTGGGCCACTGGGATGTAGTTCACCTGCTTGGTCTTGCCGTCATAGAACACCAGCCGCCAGTCGGTGGTGACCAGCAGGATCTGGGCCGGCGGATCGTACTGCATCCGCATCTGGCCGGGGCGCTTGATCCAGAGCCGGCCGGTGCTGAGCCCGCCGTCCGGCGCCACCTGCACGAAGGTGGCGGTGAGCGTGTCCAGGCCCTGCATCCACTCGGTGACGCGGTCGACCAGGGCCTGCTGCCGGCTGGACAGGGCGGCCCGGGCCAGGCCGGGGAGGGCGGCGCCCACCAGCAGCGTCGAAAGAAGCAGACGGCGTGAGGTCAAGTTTCGTCCTTCCCCGGGGGCCGGTCAGAAATCGGTCGGCTCGTCGCCATCCACCCCGCCGCGCCCCATCAAGACTTGGCGGCGCCCGACATGGTCGGCCGGACTGATCAGGCGATCCTGCTCCATCCGCTCGATCAGCTTGGCCGCCGTGTTGTAGCCGATGTTCAGCTTGCGCTGCAGGTAAGATGTGGAGGCCTTGCCGTCCCGGGCAACGATCTTCACCGCTTCCTGATACATCGAATCGCCGCCAGCCTCGCCGCCGCCGAACATGGCGCCCTGGGCAGCACCGTCGCCGCCGGCACCGCCCGCCTCGTCGCCGCCGGCCTCGTCGGTGACCGCATCGACATAATCGGGCTCGCCCTGGGTCTTCAGATGCTTCACCACCCGGGCCACGTCGTCGTCGGTCACCAGCGGCCCGTGGATGCGCATGATCCGGTCGCCCGGCATCATGAACAGCATATCGCCCTGGCCCAGGAGCTGCTCGGCACCGGGCTCGCCCAGGATGGTGCGGCTGTCGATCTTGGAGGACACCCGGAAGCTGATCCTAGATGGCAGGTTGGCCTTGATCACACCGGTGAGCACGTCGACCGACGGGCGCTGGGTAGCGACGATCAGGTGGATGCCGGCGGCACGGGCCTTCTGCGAGAGGCGCTGGATCGCGTTCTCGATCTCCTTGCCGGCGGTGAGCATCAGGTCGGCGACCTCGTCGACGATCACCACGATCAGCGGCAACGCCTTCATCTCGATCGGCTGGTCCTCGAACACCGGCGAGCCAGTGTTCGGATCGAAGCCGGTGCGCACCCGGCGGCTGAGCTGCTCGCCCTGCGCCTTGGCCGCCTCGATCCGGCGGTTGAAGGCGAAGATGTCGCGCACGCCCAGGTGCGACATCAGCCGGTAGCGCTCGTCCATCTGCCGGACGACCCATTTCAGCGCCACCACCGCCTTGCCGGGCTCAGTCACGACTGGCGCCAGGAGATGCGGGATGTGGTCGTAGACCGACAGCTCGATCACCTTGGGGTCGATCATGATGATCCGGCACTGCGTGGGTGTCAGCCGGTAGAGCAGCGACAGGATCATGCCGTTGATCGCGACCGACTTGCCGGCCCCGGTGGTGCCCGCGATCAGGAGATGCGGCATCCGGGCGAGGTCGACCATGATCGGCTTGCCCGAGATGTCCTTGCCCAGCGCCAGGGCCAGGCGGGCCGAGGTCTCGGTGAACTGCGGGCTGTCCAGCAGCTCCTTCAGATAGACCGTCTCGCGCACGTCGTTGGGCAGTTCGACGCCGATCACGTTGCGCCCGGGCACGGTTGCGACGCGCACCGACAGCGCACACAAGGAGCGGGCGATATCGTCGGCGAGGCTGATGACCCGCGCGGCGCGGGTACCGGGTGCGGGCTCCAGCTCGTAGAGCGTCACCACCGGGCCAGGCTTGGCGTCGGTGATCTCGCCGCGCACGCCGAAATCGTCCAGCACGGTCTCGAGCTGGCGGCTGGTCTCGTGCAGTTTCTCCCGGGTGATCCCGGCCCCGGGCTTCTGCCTGGGCGGGGTCAGGTATTCCAGGTCCGGCAGCTCGAAGTCCTCGTCAGCCGGAGCCTGGAGGCGCGGCTGGGACGGGCGGGACGGGGCAGGCGGCGCGCTGCGCGGCGGCGCGGGGGGAGCGGCCGGCCGTTCCGGTTCGCGTCGTAACGCACGGGCCGGTGGTACCGGCTCCGGCTCGAACCCGTCGTCCGCGGCGTCGTCGAACTCCTCCTCGTCGAACTCCTCCTCGACAGGCGGGGCGGCCACGGCCGGCCGCTGCCGCTCCTCGCGCACCGGTGCCGGGGCAGGCCGGGGACGCCGCTCCCGGGGGGGCGGCTGCTGTTCCAGCTCCTCCGGCTCGTCGGGCAGTGGCGCTGCCCGCCGGGCTGCCGGCCGGCGCGGGCGGACGACGGTCTCGGGTTCGTTTCGCCGCCACAATTGAATGGACCGTCCGGCCAGTGCGGCGGCCTGCTGGCGCAGCGGCAGGACCAGCCGGGTCAGCATGCCAGGGCCTTCCGACTCTTCGTCATCGGCCAAGGCGACGCGGCGACGCAGCCGCTCGGGTTCGTTTCGCAAACCGGTGGAGCTGGCGCTGCGGCCGGCCCGGCCGCCGCTCGCCAGCCCCAGCAGGGTCCAGCCGCCCTCCACGATCTGCACGCCGAAGGCCAGCAGGCCGGCAACGAGCGTCACCAGCACCGCGATCCAGCCATACAGGGCGCCGCCCAGGCCCGGCTGCAGGTTCTCGTACAGGAACCGGCCGACGAAGCCGCCGAGACCCACCCGCAGCGGCCAGCTCGCGGCGTCGGGTTGGGGCTGGGTGGCGAGAAAGGCGCAGAAGCCCAAGAGCGCCAGCGGCAGGGAGGTGGCGGCCAGCCAGGCGCCGCAGAACGGCTTGTCGGCGATCAGCCGGATGCCCCATGCGGCGAACACCAGGATCGGCAGCCAGATCGCCACGCCGAACAATTGGAGCATCAGGTCGGCGGTATAGGCGCCGAACAGGTCGAGCGGGTTGACCGGTGCTGCCGTGGTGGCGGTGTTGAACGAGGGATCGGCCGGATCAAAGCCCCAGACCGCGATGGCGAGCAGTGCCGCCAAGCCCAGCCAGAAGATGCCCAGCACCAGGCGTCGCGCGGTGGCGAGCAGGCTGGCGAACGGGCGTTCCTGATCCAGCCGTCCCAGCATCGCGGCCATGTCAGCGTCCCTTGGCAAGTGCGGCACTGTCCGGCCGTGCGGTTTCGGCCGGGGAGGCGAGGGTGGCGACCAGACGGTCGAGCGCATCGACGGTCGTGTCGAGCCCGTGGACCAGGGCCAGGCGCACATAGGCGCTCGAGATCGGCTCCGGCCCGTCCAGATAGGCGCCGGGCAGCACCTTCAGCCCGGCCTCCGCCCAGAGCCGGCTGGCCGCCGCCACGCCGTCGCCCACGTCCAGCCAGAGAAAGAAGCCGGCGGGCGGGCGGAAGAAACCGAAGCGGCCGGCCAGGCGCTGCTCGGCCAGGTCGAACTTCTGCCGGTAGAGCGCCCGGTTGGCCTCGACATGGGCCTCGTCGTTCCACAAGGCCTCGGCCGCTGCCATCAGCGGCAAAGGCTGGACCGGTGCTGCATAGGCGCGCAGCTTGGCAAACGCGCCGATCAGGGCCGGGTCGCCCGCGACGAAGCCCGAGCGGAGGCCGGCCGCATTCGAGCGCTTGCTGAGCGACTGGAACACGAGCAGCCGCTTGAGGCTGCCGGTATCGTTCAGCGCCACTTCCAGCCCGGAAGGTGGCGGCGTGCGGTCCCACAGCTCGGAATAGCACTCGTCCAGGAACAGGGCGAAGCCGTGCCGGCGGGCGAGTGAGAGGGCGCGGGCCAGATAGGCTCGGTCGGCAACCGCACCCTGCGGGTTGGCCGGGGTGCACAGGTAGAAGGCGGCGGTCCGCG
>NZ_WUJP01000506.1 GCF_009806515.1 Geminicoccus flavidas
CCAGCGTCTCGGTCGGGACCGCGTCCAGATCCGGCAGGAAGCCGGTCGCGGCCGTGGCCGGCAGCAGCACCGGCTCGGCACCGGCCATGGCAGCGGCACCGAAATAGACCGCATAGAACGGGGTCGGCATCAGCACCGCCGGCCGGCTGCGCCCGGCACGATCCACCGCAAGCTGGGCGGCCAGATAGAGCGCCTCCTTGGTGCCGGCCACCGGCAGGACGTGGCGGTCGGGATCGAGCGCGCCCTCTGCCAGGCCGCCGCGCCGGGAGGCCCAGCCCGCCACGGTCTGGCGGAAGGACGGGGTGCCGGTGGGCGGCGGGTAGCGGTTCCAGCTGGCGGCATGGCGGGCCACCGTCTCGGCCAGGATCGGCGGCACGGGGTGCTGCGGCTCGCCGATGCCGAGGTCCAGGACCGGCCGACCCGCCGGCGGGACCCGATCGGCGAGCAGCCCGGCGAGGCGTCGGAACGGAAATTCGCCGAGGCGGTCGAGACGGGACCCGTACATCTTGATGAACAATTCCTGCGCGGTGTTCAGGCCTGGAAGAGAGAGTTAACATCCACGGCCAAGCCGCCGCAACGCCGCAGGAAAACGCGCTACCGCCGAGACACCCGCCTGTGGCCGCCTTCCCGCACCAGGAGAGTGCCAATACTCGGGAGCACGCATCGGTTTTGCGTCTGGTGCAAGCCGGCCGGCCCTGGCCGCAGGAAGGGTTGCGCCTAGTCGCGTGCTGCGGCCACAAGTGGATCCGGCCAACGAAGCGCAGCCTGGACCAGCCCCCGTGCATCACGACGTTCCCCTGATCGCCACCGTCGCGATGGCCTTCGTGCTGGCGTTCGCCTTCGGCTTTCTGGCCAACCGGCTGCGCCTGCCCCCGTTGGTTGGCTATTTGGTGGCAGGCGTCATGGCCGGGCCGTTCTCGCCGGGCTTTGTCGCCGACGCGGCGCTCTCGGCGCAGCTCGCCGAAATGGGCGTGATCCTGCTGATGTTCGGGGTGGGCTTGCATTTCTCCGCGGCCGACCTGATGGCGGTGCGCTGGGTCGCGGTGCCGGGTGCCGTCGGCCAGATCCTGGTCGCGACGCTCATGGGCGTGGGCCTGGCGACGGCCTGGGGCTGGAGCGTCGGTGCCGGCGTGGTGTTCGGGCTCAGCCTGTCGGTCGCCAGCACGGTCGTGCTGCTGCGCGCCCTGGAGGAGCGTAACGCGCTGACGACCCCGAACGGCCGGATCGCGGTCGGCTGGCTGATCGTCGAGGACCTGGCCATGGTTCTCACCCTGGTGCTGCTGCCGGCGTTTGCCGAACTGCTAGGCGGCCATGCCGACGGGCACGGCACGGCGGCAGGCAGCGGCGTGCTCTGGTCGATCCTCCTCACCCTCGGCAAGGTCGCGG
>NZ_WUJP01000507.1 GCF_009806515.1 Geminicoccus flavidas
CTGTTCACCCTCTCGGTGCTGGCGGTGGCCCTGGGCATCGCCTACGGCTCGGCCACCATCTTCGGCGTGTCGTTCGCGCTCGGCGCCTTCTTCGCGGGCGTGGTCCTGAGCGAATCCGACTTCAGCCACCGCGCGGCCGCGGACTCGCTGCCGCTGCAGGATGCGTTCGCCATCCTGTTCTTCGTGTCGGTGGGCATGCTGTTCGACCCCTTCGTGCTGGTGGAGGAGCCGCTCAAGGTGCTGGCGGTCTTCCTGGTGATCACGCTCGGCAAGTCGCTCGCGGCGTTTGCCATCGTCCAGCTGCTGGGCTTTCCGGTCGGCACGGCGCTCACCGTCTCGGCCAGCCTGGCGCAGATCGGCGAGTTCTCCTTCATCCTGGCCGGCCTCGGCATTGGCATGGGGCTACTTCCGGAAGAGGGCCAGGACCTGATCCTGGCCGGAGCCCTGCTCTCCATCACCCTCAACTCGGTCTGCTTCATCGCAGTGGACTGGCTGCGGGAGCAGGGTCGCGCGCGCTTCCCCGCCTGGTTCGAGGAGTTCGGCAAGGACCGCCAGCTGAGCCTGCAGGGCCGGCTCGACGAGTTGCGCCGCAAGAGCCAGGCACGGGAGGAGGCCCGCTCCCTGCAGATCACCAGCCTGATCGAGCGCTTCCCGATCTTCGCCGACCTCGACCAGACGAGCCGGGAGGACCTGCTCATGCTGTTCCGGCCGCGCACCGCTCAGCCGGGCGAGCGGATCATCCGGGTAGGTGACCGGCCGGATGCCGCCTACTTCATCACCGCGGGTGCGGTACTGGTGCGGGTGAACGGCCAGGACATCCGGCTGGGCCCGGGCGACTTTTTCGGCGAGATGGCGCTCCTGAGCGGCCGCCGCCGCTCGGCCGACGTGACCGCGCTGGATTACTGCCAGTTCCAGACACTGGAGCAGCGCGACTTTAGGCAGTTCGTCAGCCACCATCCCGGGCTGCGCCAGAAGCTGCTGGAACTGGTCCGCCAGCGCACCGAGATGAACCGGCAGGCGGCGGTGGCCCAGGCCGAGCCGGTCCCGGCCCTGCCGGCGCAGGGCTAGCCCCGGGACGGTGGCGCCGGCAGAACCGCTTGACCTGTTATTTTCGTACATACATTTATTTGATGCGGTTCAGCCGCGATCCGGCGAAGGACCCGCCGAACCTCGCAAAGCGCGGCATCGGCTTGCTGGCGGCGGAGCGGCTTGATGCTGGTGAAGCCGGACGAGCGGCGCGACTATGGCGAGCTGCGGGAGATCGGCTACGCGTCCATGGACGGCAGGCTCTACTGCGTCGTGTTCACCCGCCGCGACGACGTCCTGCACGTCATCAGCCTGCGTAAGGCCAATCTGAGGGAATTCAGGCCCTATGAAGCGCAAGCTGCTGCCACCGGCTGAGGCCGAGGACGCCGCCAGCAATGCCGCGATCGCCAAGAACCCCGGCACTTACGAGCTGTCGGACGAGGAGTTCAGGCGGCTCAGGCTGGTCAGCCGCGGCCCCGGCCGCCCCGCCGGCAGCGGCCGCAAGGTCCCGGTGACCATGCGACTGGATGCCGATGTGGTGGCGGCGTTCCGGGCGGAGGGAGCGGCTGGCAGACCCGGATGAACGACGCGTTGCGCGAATGGCTGCGGGAGCATCGTGGCGCGGCGTGAGGCGGCGGCACAGGCTCCTGTCCGACTAGATCAGCCGGTAGGGGATCTTGGACGTCTTGATCGCGGCATCGTCATCCAGGCGGTAGCCTCGCGCCTTCAACAGGTCGGCCACCGCATATCTCGTGGAGTCGAGATAGCGGCAGGGGCCAATGACGATGTCCGTGATCGGAAGCCTCGGATCGGACGGCGCTTCCTCTTGCGTGAGGGGGCCATAGGTGAGCGGAATGTGCCTGGAGATAGTGGCGCGGCGCTGGATGAACTGCATCCGGGCCAGGTCGGCGTCGCGCGCGTAGTAGACGATCCGCCACTCACGCTCGTCGTCGAACTTTGGGTGCTTCAGGCAGGCGGCGAGCGAGGTCAGCGTGTCCAGCCAGCCTGTGGCGAAGTCCTCGGCCCAGCGCTCGCCCGACGCGGTGCCGGCGCTTTCCCGGCCCGGCGCGAAATGTTCGTCGGTCCAGCGGATGACATCGTCCAGAAGAGCGCGCTGCCGGTCGGGGTCGTATTCCACCTTGAGCAGGTAGCTGGACTGGTGACGGCGGGCCCCGGCCAATAAGCCGGGATCAAAACCGATCGCGAACCCGGCCTCGCCCTCGGCGTAGCCGCGCCACTGGCTGAGCGAATCGGCATCCTCGGTGAACGAGGTGACGTAGACGGACATGGCTTCGGGCCTGAAGCTCTCCAGCCGCTGGATGATCCGCTCGAAACCGGCCTGCACGCGCGCATGCCGGCCGCTCTTCATTGCCTCTGCCATCCGCTCCCGCAGCAGGTCGAAGGCATAGGTCATTTCCATGCTGTCGTTCAGGCAGCCGATCTGGCTGGCCAGCAACGTGCCACTACCGATGATCTTAATAAGACCGTGGCCGTTCGTATAATGGTAGATGGCGCCGTTCGGGAGGGGGGCATGATCTACAAGGTGTCGGACGAGAAAATCCCGAAGGTTTGATTGGTCTTCCGCAGGCATGTAGTTTCGGCCTTGTGGGATTGCTCGTGCATCAGCCTCCTTAACAGCTGGATCTTCGGCTGGATCCACTTGAGCGATCGAATCAACGCTCAAGCAAAGGAAGCCCCATGGGAGCCCAGGTGCCGGCGCTCATGCCCGGCCGGGCCATGGCGTGAACGGCAGCCCGAGCGACGAGGCCACCGCCGCATGGGTCAGCTTGCCGGAATGGACGTTCAACCCTGCGGCCAGGCCGGGATCCTCGGCCAGCGCCGCCTGCCAGCCACGGTTGGCCAGCGCCAGCACATAGGGCAGGGTTGCATTGTTGAGCGCATGCGCCGAGGTGCGGGCGACGGCAGCCGGCATGTTGGTCACGCAATAGTGGATCACGCCGTCCTCCTGGTAGGTGGGCAGGGCATGGGTGGTGGGCCTGGAGGTCTCGGCGCAGCCGCCCTGGTCGATCGCGATGTCGACGAACACCGAACCCGGCTTCATCCGCTGGATCATCTGCCTCGTGATCAGCCGGGGCGCCGCGGCGCCCGGCACCAGCACCGCTCCGATCACCAGGTCCGCCCCCGTCACGTGCTGCTCGATCGCGTCGATCGTGGAGAAGATGGTGTTGAGGGTTGGGCCGAACTGCAGGTCGAGCTCGTAGAGCCGCTCCAGCGAGCGGTCGATCACGGTCACCGCCGCCTCCATGCCCATCGCCATCCGGGCGGCGTTGGTCCCGGACACGCCGCCGCCCAGGATCACCACTCGCCCGGCCGGCACGCCCGGCACGCCGCCCAGGAGCGTGCCGGAGCCGCCTTGTGACTTTTCCAGGCAGTGGGCGCCGACCTGGACCGACATGCGCCCGGCCACCTCGGACATCGGCGACAGGAGCGGCAGGCGACCACGCCGGTCGGTCACAGTCTCGTAGGCGATGCACACCGCACCGGACGCCAGCAGTGCCTCGGTCTGGCCGCGGTCGGCGGCGAGGTGCAGATAGGTGAACAGGACCTGGCCCTCGCGCAGCATCCGCCATTCCTTGGGCTGCGGCTCCTTCACCTTCACGATCATCGCGGCCCGAGCGAACAGCTCGGCCGGATCGGTCACGATCCGGGCCCCGGCGCGCCGGTAGGCCTCGTCGTCATAGCCGATCCCGGCCCCGGCCCCAGTCTCCACCAGCACCTCGTGCCCATGATGGACCAGTTCGCGCACGCTGGAAGGGACCAGGCCCACCCGATACTCGTGGCTCTTGATCTCCTTCGAGACCCCGATCCGCATCGCCAGCCTCCTTTTCCCGCGGGCACGGCAGGCTAAGCGGAAGGCGCGCCCGGCGCCAGTTGCCGCACGGGAGCGGGTGCGCGCCGGGTGCGCAGGCCACAGCCGAACGGCACCGGGCGGGGCGCGCTGCGTTTCACCTTGGCAGGCCCTGGCGCCCGGACCTATCTCGGTGCCATCGCCGGCCTCGCGAGGGACGGATGTCGCTGTCACGTCGCCTGCTGTTGGGATCGCTCGGTGCCGCCACGGGCTCGCTCCTGGTGTCGCACTATGCCCGGGCGGCGAGCTTCTTCCGGATCCGGACCGGCGCGCCGTCCAGCACCTATTACCCGGTCGGCACCGCGATCGCCGGCGTGATCGGGGCACCCGAGGGCGGTCGGCCGTGCCAGCAGGGTGGTGGCTGCGGCGTGGAGGGGCTTGTGGCGCTGGTCCAGTCCTCGCGCGGCTCGGTGGAGAATGTCGAGGCGATCGAGAGTGCCGAGGTCGAGAGCGGCTTCGCCCAGGCCGACGTCGCCTGGTTCGCCGCCAACGCGACCGGGCCATTCGAGGGCAGCCCGCCCTTCCAGAAGCTGCGGGGCCTGTGCTCCCTGTTCGACGAGGCGCTGCACCTGGTGACCCTGCCGGGTGTGGGCATCCACGCGATCCGTGACCTGCGCGGCATGCGGGTGGCGATCGGCTCGGCGGGCTCGGGCACTGCCGTCACCGTCCGCCGGGTGCTGGACGCGTTCGGGCTGGGTGCCGAGCAGGTGACGCTGGTCGAGATCGACGCGGTGGAAGCGCTCGGCCGGATGCGGGTG
>NZ_WUJP01000508.1 GCF_009806515.1 Geminicoccus flavidas
GGGTCGCTCGAAGCGATGTTTGTGATCGCAGGCGCACCGGCCGCCGTCGTGTCGGAGGCGGTGGCCACGCTGGACGCCCAGATCGTCCCGATCGACGGGGGCCCGGCCGACCAGTTGCTCCGCGACACCCAGTTCTTCATCCGCACCTCGATCCAGCCCGGCGCCTATGTCGGCGCCTATGGCACCCCGACCATCGGCGTGCGTGCATTGTGGCTGGTCTCGGCCGACGTGCCGGACGAGCTGGTCTACGGGATCACCCAGGCCTTCTGGCACCCGCAGTCGCAGGCCTTCCTGCGCAACGTCCATCCACGGCTGCTCGACCTGAGCCTGGCCCACGCCCTGGACGGGATGGAGGTCCCGGTCCACCCGGGTGCCGCCGAGTTCTATCGCGAGCAGGGTTTTGTCCAGTGAGCACCGCCCCAGTGGTGCGGGGTCCAATGAGCACCGCCCCGGCTGTCCGGGTCGAGGGCCTGGTCAAGCGCTATGGCGAGGTGGTGGCTGTCGACCGGCTGAGCTTCGCCATCCCGACCGGGCGAACCACCGCCCTGCTGGGGGCCAACGGTGCCGGCAAGACCACCACGATCGCGATGCTGCTGGGGCTCCTGGCGCCGAGTGCGGGGACGATCGAGATCTTCGGCCTGCCGATGCCGAAGGCGCGCAACCGGCTCCTGCCGCGGATGAACTTCTCCTCGCCCTATGTCGACCTACCGCTGCGCCTCACCGTGCGGCAGAACCTCCTGGTCTATGCCGACCTCTACGGGGTGCCCGCACCGCATGAGCGGATCGCCGACCTCGCGGCCTGGCTGGATCTGGCTGCGTTCCTCGACCGCCCGACCGGGCGGCTCTCGGCCGGGCAGAAGACCCGGGTCGTGCTGGCCAAGGCGCTGATCAACCGCCCGGAGCTCCTGCTCCTGGACGAACCCACTGCCTCGCTCGACCCGGATACCGCCGACCGGCTGCGTACCATGCTCCAGGACTACCAGGCCGAGCGCGGTGCCGCTGTGCTGCTCGCCTCGCACAACATGCCGGAAGTCGAGCGGCTGGCGCAGCACGTGGTGATGCTCAAGGCCGGGCGGCTGGTGGCGGAGGGCTCGCCGGCCGAGCTGCTGGAGCGCTTCGGCCGGGTCGACCTGGAGGAAGTGTTCCTGGACATCGCGCGCGGGCGCGCCCGCGATCCGGCCCCGGCATGAACCCGGCCCGCCTGGCCATGCGCCGGATCCGCGGCGTGTTCAGGCGCCACTGGTACCTGCTCACCGCGTCCTGGCCGCGCATGCTGGACCTGGTCTACTGGCCGACCGTGCAGGTGATCCTGTGGGGCTTCATCACCCGCTTCCTGGCCGAGGAAAGTTCGCTGGTGGCGAATGCCGCCGGGATCTTCCTCTCCGCGGTGCTGCTGTGGGACGTGCTGTTCCGCAGCCAGCTCGGCGTCAGCCTGGGCTTTCTGGAGGAGATGTACGCCCGCCATTTCGGCCATCTCTACACCAGCCCGCTGCGCCCCTACGAGCACGTGCTGGCCGTGTTCCTGATCGCCATGATCCGGGTGGCGCTGGGGGTGGGCGGAGCGTCGCTCCTGGCCATCCCGATCCACGGCTTCTGGATCGGCGGCGTGCTTGGCTGGTCGACAGTGCTGTTCATGGCGGTGCTGATGGCGTTCGGCTGGTCGATCGGCCTGATGATCGCCGGGCTGGTGATGCGGCTTGGCATGGGCGCGGAAAGCCTCGCCTGGGCGGCGATCTTCCTGATCCAGCCGGTCTCCGGCGTGTTCTACCCCATCGATACCCTGCCGGGCTGGGTACAGGTGATCGCCTGGTGTCTGCCCACTGCGCCAGTGTTCGAGGGAATGCGCGCGGTCCTGATCGAGCACCGCTTCGACCTGGGCCTGCTGCTCCACGCCCTGGGCATGCTCTGCCTCTGGCTGGTGCTGGGTGCCTCGGTCTACACTGCCCTGTTCCGCTCCGTGCGCCGGCGCGGCCAGCTCCTGCAGACGGGCGAGTGAACCGCACCGTTGCCGGCGGCACATCCTGAGGTTGCTATACTACAACCATGCCGGATCCTTTATCCGGAAAAGTAATATTGGACAGTACGCCTCAGATATATCCACGATAACTATTGATGAGTTTCTATTAAGCTTCCTCACGGTAGGATGGTGACCAGTTCGATCACCGCTCGTCTTCCGGGGAAAGCCATGGTCCATCATCCGATCCGCAGGCAGGCGCTCGTGCTGACGCTGCTGTGCGGTGCCCTGCCGGCCGCCGCCCAGTCCACGGGTGGCCCGGTGCTGCAGGGCCCGGCCGACGAGATCGAGGACCGCTCGATCACGGTCATGGGCCAGACCGTGCAGCTGCCGGGCGGGCTGGTCAACACGCCAGCGGCGTTCGGCGTGTCGGGCAAGCTCCTGAAGGACGACGTGCCCGGGCGGAAGAAGGGCTTTCGCGACAGCACCGTCGTGGTCCGGCTCGTACCCGGCAACGGCGCGCCGGTGGCGCAGTCCGCCTATGCCAGTCTCGACCTCGCCACAGTCACTGGGCTCGTCACCTCGGCGGCCGGCAGCCCGCTCGCGGTCAACGGCCTGCCGGT
>NZ_WUJP01000509.1 GCF_009806515.1 Geminicoccus flavidas
GCGGCCCAGCACCACCGGCCTCCTGCCCGCGGAAGGCTATCGCAACCTGTACGGCTTCGAGATCGCACCGGCCTCGGTGACGCGCGGGATGGCGGTCACCATGACCGGCTATTTCACCACCAACCACGATGATGACGACGATGACGACGATGACGACCGGCGCAAGGACGGCCCGCGCAGCTTCTACTTCCACCGGCTGATGGTGGGCGACGGCGCGCCGATCCAGCCGAAGGCGGAGGTTAGCATCACCCGGGCGCGCTGCCGCCTCCACGCCGCGGCGGCCGGCGGCGAGCTCGAGGTGCAGGGCTGGGTCCATGCCGCCAACATGACGAATCCCCTGCCGGAAACCCTGCCGGTGGTGAAGCTCACGCTGACGACCCCGGCCGGCGTGCAACAACTGGTCGATGTGCCGGTCACCCGGGATCCCGCCAACCCGCGCTATGGCCGCTACCGGGTGGCCGGTGCCCGTGACATCGCCGCCTGCCCGCTCACCGTCACGGCCGCCTGGGAAGGCGACCTGGACCAGCGGATCGCCATCGTCGACCTGGGTGCAGTGGACTAGGCAGGCAGCCTGGCGAGCGCGGCAGCGGGTGGGCGCAGGATGCGCGTCAGCCGCGCCGCGCCGCCTCGATCGCGGCGACGTCGATCTTGCGCATGGTCATCATGGCGGCGAAGGCGCGTTTCGCCTCGTCGCCGCCCGCCGCCAGCGCCTCGGTCAGGACACGCGGCGTGATCTGCCAGGAAACGCCCCAGCGGTCGCGGCACCAGCCGCAGGCGCTCTCCTCGCCGCCATTGCCGACGATGGCATTCCAGTAGCGGTCGGTCTCCTCCTGATCGTCGGTGGCGATCTGGAACGAGAAGGCCTCGCTGTGCCTGAACGCGGGGCCGCCATTGAGGCCGATGCAGGGGATGCCCGCGACGGTGAACTCGACCGTCAGCACGTCGCCGGCCTTGCCGGACGGGTAGTCGCCGGGTGCCCGGTGCACGGCGTGCACCGCGCTGTCGGGAAAGGTCGCCGCATAGAAACGGGCGGCGGCCTCGGCATCCTTGTCGTACCAGAGGCAGATCGTGTTCTTCGCCATGGCGCGTTCCTTTTCTCCGAGGTGCGCGCGGCGCCGTCCTCCCGTCGGGCTATGCGCCCTCAAGCCAGGAGGATGGCGCTCGCTTGGGTGCCGAACGGGCCGCCGCCTGCGAGCGTGGTCCGCCGATAGCTGAAATAGCGCTCCGGCTGGGTGGCCGTGTCCAGGCCGGAAGCCTGCACCAGACGCAGACCGGCCCGGCCGAGGCGCAGGCAGACATAGGCTTCCAGGTCGAAATAGGGGCGGCCGTCGCGGCCGGTCACGAAGCAGGCATCCGAGGCCGGGTCCTCGGCGTGGAAGCGCTCCTGGAATTCCGGCCCCACCTGATAGGAGCGACGCTGGATACAGGGGCCGACCGCGGCCACGATCCGTGCCGGCACCGCGCCCGCCTGGGCCATCGCCGCGACGGCGCTCTCGACGATCCCAGACAGAGCCCCCTTCCAGCCGGCATGGACGGCCGCCACCACTTTTGTCTCGGCATCGCACAGGAGAACCGGGGCGCAGTCGGCGGTGGTGACCGCGATGGCGAGCCCGGGCACCGTGGTGACCAGCGCGTCGGCCTCGGGCGCCTCGTCCGGATGCCAGGGGGCAGTGACCCGTACCGTCGTGGTGCCATGGACCTGGCGGCCCACCACCAGATCCCGGGCATCCAGCGCCGCGGCGACGATCGCCCGGTTGGCCAGCACCTGCTCCCGCCGGTCGCCGGTCCGCAGCGCCATGTTGAGGCTGTCATAGGGCGGCGCGCTGGTCCCGCCCTGGCGGCCGAAGAAGCCGTGGCGGATGCCGGGCTGGGCGTCGAGCAGCGCGGTGGTGGTCCTCATCGGTGCTCTCCCGCATCCCCCTGGCCAGCCAGACCGGTCCCCTCGTCGATCAGGCCGGGCGGCAGCGCCTGGCCGGGTGCCGCCACCCCCAGCACCTTGAACGTCCGCCCCATCCGGTTGGGGTCGACCAAGCGGCGCGTGCGGCTCCAAAGGTCGGTCGCCCGATCCTCGTCCAGCCCCCGGGCCAGGGCCTCGGTGCGCAGCTCGATGCCGAGCCGGCCGAGGAACTCGCCCTGCGGCACCGGGCCGGCCGTGCGGCAGCCGGTTGCGGCGAAGGCGCGGATGAGCGGGGCGAAGTCGACGCGGCTGGTCAGGTCGATCTCGCCCGGCAGGTCGAACGGGTCCTGGACCTTCCGCTGGCCCCGCACTGCCTGCACCGTGTCGCCCGTGGCCCCCTCATAGGCGTCGCCATAGTCGATCAGCAGGGCGGCACCGCCGCAGGCTGCGAGCCGCCGCCCGATCGCGGTCGCCATGGCCTCGCGCGCGGGCGAGATCTCGTGGATCGCCCCGTCCGGGCAGTCCGGCATGACCTGGCCCAAGGGCGACGGCCTGGTCTCCAGGACCAGGCCCAGATGACCGCTGCCGCTGATCCCGACCCGGCGCTCGAACCAGTGGCCGGACAGATGGACGAGCTGGCGGATCGGCAGGGCGTCGAACA
>NZ_WUJP01000510.1 GCF_009806515.1 Geminicoccus flavidas
GCTCGTTGGCAATCAGGTAGAGTGGGCGGTCCGCCGGCACCTGTTCTAGCGCATCGTGCCATTCGACCGGCAGGCCGCGCAGGCGGTTGGCCTGGAAGCTGCGCAGGGCCGCGCTGATCTCCACCAGGGCAACCGGCGCCAGCGCGTCCCGCGCCTCCGGCACCACCGCCAATGCCCGCCAGGCATCGGCCATGAGGGTGCCCTTGCCGGGCCCGATCTCGGCAAGCCGTGCCGGCCTCGGTCCCCCCTGGTCCAGCCAGCACTGCACCAGGGCCAGGCCCACCAGCTCGCCGAATACCTGGGAGATCTCCGGGGCGGTGACGAAGTCAGCGCCGATCGGCACCCGGGTCGCATAATAGCCGTGCCCCGGATGGTAGAGGCAGGCCTGCCACCACTCGTCCAGCCGGATCGGGCCTTCGGCCTCGATCCTGCGGCGCATGAGCTGGAGCAGCGGCTCGCTCATGCCGGACTGGCCACCCGCCGGGTGCGCAGCACCAGCCAGAGCCCGGCGAGCGCCACCGGGACCGACAGGAGCTGGCCCATGGTCAGCCCGCCCAGGAGGTAGCCCAGCTGTGCGTCAGGCTCGCGGGCGAACTCGACCACGAAGCGGGCGATGCCGTAGCCGAGCAGGAAGGTCCCGCCGATCACGCCGCGCTCCTCCAGCCGGCGTGGGCGGCGTGCCAGCCATTGCACGATCACCAGCAGGACCAGGCCCTCGAGGAGGGCCTCGTAGAGCTGGCTGGCGTGGCGCGGCTCCGGCCCGCCATGGGGGAAGATCACGCCGAACGGCAGGTCGGTGACCCGGCCATAGAGCTCGCCATTGATGAAGTTGGCGATCCGGCCGAACAGGAGGCCCAGAGGGGTCACCGCGGCGATCGCGTCCGCCACGTCCAGGAAGGGCACGCGGCGCGAGCGGGCGAACAGCGCCATCGCCACCAGCACGCCGATCAGCCCGCCATGGAAGGACATGCCGCCCTGCCAGACCATCAGGATCTGGGCGGGGTGCTCCAGGTAGGTCGGCAGGTTGTAGAACAGCACGTAGCCGAGCCGGCCGCCCAGGATCACGCCGAGCGTGATGTAGAACAGGAGGTCGTCCACGTCCTCGGGCGTGATCCGCCAGCCGGGCCGGGTCACCAGCCGCTTGGTCAGGAACCAGCCGAGCAGCAGGCCGCCGACATAGGCCAGCGCGTACCAGCGCAGCGCGAACGGGCCGATCTGGACGATCACGGGGTCGATCGGCGGGAAGGGGATGGCGAACAGGGGCGGCAAGGTTCGTTCCGGCAGGGCGGGTTCGGTTCGGTCATGGCTGCTCGGGCGGGCCCGTTCAAGCCACGGCCGCGCAACCGTGAGAGAGGGTAGGCTTTGCGCCTGTTAGGGGAAGTCCCATATAGCCCTTTGGATGGCACCGTCGCTGATGGAGGTTGGCATGCAGACCACGAGCCGGTTGTTCGATGACTTGGCCAAGGTGGCGAGCGGTGCGGTGAGCACGTTCGGAGCGGTCAAGGAGGAGATCGAGACCCGCGTCAAGGAGCGCGTGGAGCGGATGCTGGCGGACATGGACCTGCCGACCGCTGATGAGGTCGCAGCGATCCGCGCGATGGCGCAAAAGGCCCGCGAGGAGCAGGATATGCTGATGGAACGTATCGCGGCGCTGGAGGAACGTGTGGCAAAACTGGAGTCGTCTGCGGCCGAAATCGACTGAGGCGCGAAAAGACGACCTTCTGTGCGTTGCTGCGCTGCAACGCTTGGGGCATGCTGGGACTGAGCGCGCCCGCCGCCCAGATTTTTCACGGGCCGTCCTCGTCACAGGAAGGCCCCATCGTCAGGAGAAGCCATTGACGATCATGCGCTCCGAAGTGGCCGAAGACGACGACCTTGCGTCCAATCCACTGGAAATGATCGAACATCTCGCCCAGCTGCGCGAGTGGAACTGCGTCCGCAAGGACGACGACGAGCTGACCGTCGAGGTCGCGGGGTCGTGGTGCCGCTACCAGGTGATGGTCACCTGGAACCCGGACCTGTGGATCCTGCACTTCACCACGGCACTCGACCTCAAGGTTCCGGCCAAGAAGCGCGAGCAGATCCGCCAGCTCCTCGCACTCGCCAACGAGAAGCTGTGGCTGGGCCATTTCGACCTGTGGTCGGACGAGGATCTGCCGGTGTTCCGCCACGGCATGCTGGTACGCGAAAGTGCCTTGCCCTCGCTGGAGGTGATCGAGGACGTGATCGACATCTCGGTCGGCGAGTGCGAGCGGTTCTTCCCCGCCTTCCAGTTCGTCGTCTGGGGCGGCAAGAAGCCCGCCGAGGCGATGATGGCGGCGCTGCTGGAAACGGAGGGCGAGGCTTGAGCAGCGAGCGGCAGAACGCCCTGGCCGAGGCCAGGGTGCTGCTGGTGGGCTGTGGCAAGATGGGCTCGGCCATGCTGCATGGCTGGCTCGCGGCGGGGCTGGCCCCCGCCAACGCCTTCGTGGTCGAGCCCGGGCCCACGGCGGGCGTGCCGCGCGGGGTGACCTGGGTGTTCAAGGCCGAGGAACTGCCGGCCGACCTCCAGCCGGACGTGGTGGTGCTGGCGGTCAAGCCGCAGATGATGGATGCCGCGGCGCCCTCGTTCCGCCCCCTGGTCGGCAAGGGCGCCCTGGTCCTGTCGGTCGCGGCCGGCAAGACCATCGCGGCGTATGAAGCCTATTTCGGCGCGGCGACGCCGGTGGTGCGCGCCATGCCTAATACGCCCGCGGCGGTCGGCCGGGGTGCGAGCGTGCTGATCGCCAACGGCAATGTCAGCCAGGCGCAGCGCCAGCTCGCCGAGCAGATGCTCTGCGCGGTCGGCACGGTCGACTGGATCACGGACGAGGCGCTGATGCACGTCGTGACCGCCATGTCGGGCGGCGGGCCGGCCTATGTGTTCCTGCTGATCGAGACGCTGGCCGCTTCCGGTGCGAAATTGGGCCTGCCGGCAGATCTGGCAATGCGGCTGGCGCGTACCACTGTTTCAGGAAGCGGCGAGCTCGCCCGGCTGGCGCCCGAGCCGGCGGCGCAGCTTCGCCAGAATGTCACCAGCCCGAACGGGACCACCCAGGAAGCCCTGGCGGTCCTGATGGCCGAGGGTGGCATGCAGGATCTGTTCGACAAGGCGATCGCGGCGGCGGCCAGGCGCTCGATGGAGCTGGGCTGACCGCCCTCCCGGTCGGGAAGGAGTGGACATGGCCAGGAAACCCAGGAACACGCCGGAGGCGGAGCCGGTCACGCTGCGCGACCCGCTCGATACGGCACTCGGCATGATCGCCACCTCGGGGTGGCGCTCGTTCAGCTTGGTGGAGCTCGCCCGCGAGCTGGGCGTGCCGCTGGGCGAGGTGTACAGGCAGTTTCCCAGCCGGGCGGCGGTCCTGGACCGGCTGGGCCGGCGCCTGGACCAGCGCATGCTGGAACTGGCGGCCATCGACCTGGACGACATGAGCGTGCGCGAGCGGCTGTTCGAGCTGATCATGCGGCGCTTCGACGTGATGAAGCCCTACCGGGACGTGCTCGTCCGGCTGGCGAGGGAGAGCCGCGGCGATCTGGCGGTGGCGGGGGTAAGCCTCGGCAACATGACCCGCGCGGTTGGCAAGATCATCGATGCCGCCGGCATCCGCGGCCCGGGCTTGCTCCTCGCGCACAACGCGGTGAGCCTGCTCTACCTGCGCCTGGTCCGGATTTGGCTACAGGACGATGATCCGGAGCAGGCTCGCCTGCTGGCCGAGCTGGACAAGGGGCTGGCACGGCTGGAGGAAGGGGCGCGGCGACTGTGCCGGTTCATGCCCAGGCGGCGGGCAGCGGCTCCCGATGTCGCGGCAGCCTGACCATCGGACCATCGTTGTTGCGGCGCACAATCAACTTGACGCAGCTCTATCGCACTGCGAGATGAGCCGTCGTCGAGTTGACCGGCACGAAGCTTCTGGCGGAAGGTGATGTCATGGCCGAACCAAGTGCTCCGAAGACCATCAAGCCTGCCATCGGCGATAAGACCGCAGTGACTGCGGCAGGAACGGACACCGCCGTGGCAAGAGCCGACCAGGCCAAGGCAGTGGCTGACGAAGCAATCAAGGCAGGCAGCGCTTCGGCTGACGCGGCGGCAGGTGCGGTGCCCAAGGCGGCCAATCCGATGGCGGACATGTTCGACCAGCTGATCAAGGCGCAGACCGAGTTCGCGCAGCGGCTGGGCTTCGATCCCAAGGGCTTCGGCTTCGACCCGGTCCGGTTCGATCCGAGCAAGTTCGACGCGGGCAAGTTCGGCATGGACCAGGCGTTCGGCTCGGCCATGCCGCGGTTCGACCTGGTGCTGGCCCAGCACCAGAAGAATGTGGGCGCCTTCCTCAAGGCGCAGGCGGCGATGGTTGACGGCGCGCAGACCGTGTTCCAGCGGCAGCTCGCCCTGTTCCAGCAGACCATCACCGAGGCCACCACCCTCCTGCAGAACCTGCTGGCCGAGAAGGACAGCCGGATCGGCATCGAGAAGCAGGTGGATGCCTCGAAGCAGGCCTTCGAGAAGATCATCGCCGAGGCCCGGGACCTGGGCAACGTCGTCACCAGGTCGCACTCCGAGGCTTTCCAGCTCCTGAACGAGCGGGCGCTGGAGCAGATCGAAGAGATTAAGGCGGTCTACGAAAAGTCCGCTTGATTCCGTTTCCTTCCTATCGAACGCTCTCGAGGCGGCGGCCGGTTACCGGACGCCGCCTTTCTTTTATCGTGCGGAAGGCAGCGGCGTGACGATCAGCTTCGACGACTTCCTCAAGGTCGACATCCGGGTCGGCACCATCCTGCGCTGCGAGCCCAACGCCGCGGCGCGCAAGCCCGCCTACAAGCTCCTGATCGACTTCGGCGAGGAGATCGGCACCAGGACCAGCTCGGCCCAGCTGGTCGACCTTTACAGCGTCGACGAGCTGGTCGGCCGGCAGGTGGCGGCCGTGGTCAACTTCCCGCTGCGGCAGATCGCGAAAGTGGTTTCCGAGGTTCTGGTGTTGGGCTTTCCGGACGCGGAGGGGCGGGTGGTGCTGGCCGCGGTCGAGCGGCCGGTCCCGAATGGCGGCCGGCTTTACTGAACAGTCATGGAAAGCCGGGCGCGGCATACCGATGCCGGCAGCCAGCACCGCTGACGGTTCAAGGCAGCCGCACCGTGCCCGCCTCGGCCGCGATCGCCGCCACGCAACCGCGCAGGGCCGCCTCGATTGGCGCCGCCGGGGCCGCCTCGAACCGGTAGCGCGGCATGCTGACGCTGACACAGCCGAGCGGCCGCTGCTCGGGACCAGGGATGGCTTGGCCATAGCAGCAGATGTCCAGCTCGTTCTCCTGCCGGTCGATGGCGATCCCGGAGGCCCGGGTACGGCCGACCTCCTCCAGGAGCCGCGCCCGGTCCTGGATCGTGTGGGCCGTGCGGGCGGACAAGGTGAGACGCTCCACTAGCGCTGTCGCCTCGGCCTCCGGCAGGGCGGCCAGCCAAGCCTTGCCGACCGAGCTCGAGTGCAGGGCCACTTGCGTGCCGATCCGCGAGGTCATCCGCACCACCTGCCGCGATTCCAGCTTGTCGACATAGACCATGGCGTCGCCCGCCGGCACGGCGAGATGCACCGTCTCGTCGAACTGGTCCCGCAACGCCTGGAGATGCGGCCGGGCCAGGCGGCGCAGGTCGAGCCGGTCCCAGCTCTGCCAGGCAAGTGCCATCAGCCGGGTGCCGAGCGCATAGCGGCCGGAACCCATCACCTGCGCGACCATGCCTTCCGCTTCCAGCGCCGCCACGATCCGGTGCACGGTGGGCCGGGGCAGGCCGGTCAGCCGGGCCAGCGCCGCCACGCCGTGCTCACCCGGCGCGTCGGCGATCGCCTGGAGCACGCGCATGAACTTGCCGAAGGCGGCGGTGCCGGGCACCCCGCCGGCTGCCACCTGCGACGGGTCGGCCGCTTCCATCAGTAGGTCGCGCGGCCGCCGGACAGGTCGAACACCGCTCCGGTATTGAAGCTGCAGCTGGCCGAGCACAGCCAAAGCACCAGCTCCGCCACCTCCTCCGGCTCGCCCAAGCGGCGCAGCGGCGACTTGTCGATCATGGTCTGCACATGCGCCGGGCTCATCTGCTCCAGGATCGCGGTGCGGACCGCGGCGGGTGCCACGGCGTTCACCAGCACGCCGCTGCCGGCCAGCTCCTTGCCGAGCGACTTGGTGAGCGCGAGCACCCCGGCCTTGGCGGCGCTGTAGGCGCTGGCATTGGGCGTGCCTTCCTTGCCGGCTAGCGAGGCAATGTTGACGATCCGGCCCCAACCGTTCGCCCGCAGTGCCGGCACCGCCGCCTGGCAGACCAGGAAGGTGCCGGTCAGGTTGATGTCGACGATCCGCCGCCACGCTTCCTGCGGATATTCCTCGACCGGCACGGTCGGTCCGGCATAGCCGGCATTGTTCACCAGGATGTCGAGGCGGCCGCAGCGCTCCAGGGTGGTGGCCAGCGCTCGCTCGATCGAGGGCGGGTCGGTGACGTCGACGGCGAGCGTGTCGGGATCGGCCGCATCCGGCGGGTCCCGATCCCAGACCAGGACGCGGGCGCCGGCGGCACGCAGGCCAAAGGCGATGGCTTGGCCGATGCCGCGCGAGCCGCCGGTGACCACGGCGGCGAGCCCGGTCAGGTCATAGCCGGCGCGCCGGTCCGCCTCAGCGGATGAAGCGGTCGACATAGTCTTCGCCCAGGCCGACTTCCTTGTAGTGCTTGCGGCACATGTCGATCTTGGTGAACACGTCCTCGAAGCCGACATTGTTGCCCCAGGGATCGACGTAGTACATGCAGCCGTTCACCTGGAACAAGGTGATCATCTCCTCGACGTCCTCGTCGACCACCAGCGTGTGGGTCTCGCCGGGCGGCTCGAAGGCGTAGGAGCCCTCGGTCGCGACCCAGTCATGCTCCAGGTAGCGCCAGCTGCCCTTCAGCACGAAGGCATGGACCGGGTTGGGATGGCGGTGGCGGCTGAGGATGCCGGACTTGCGCACACGCAGGAGGTTCATCCAGTAGCCTGACGACCTGTTCAGGCAGAGCGGGCGGAACCATACATTCTCGGCCTGCGGCACCCAGATCCGCTCATCGTCCGGGATCGCGTTGGGCACGACCAAATCGGGCAGGATCTCGCTCGGCTGCGGCTTCTGGTAGGGCATCCGGCGGATGGTTTCGGGATCGAGGCCTGCGCCTGGAGCGGTGGCGTCCGACATGGAAGCTTCTTCCGTGTTGTCTACAGTATGGACATACCGTCCACACTGTGAGTGTCCGCACCGCAGGTCAGGCTGTCAAGCCGCCCCGCCCGGCGGTGGCCGGCGGACGAGCGCCGCCACCAGCAGGGCGCACATCGCCAGGAGCTGGAAGCCCGCGCCGGCCACATGCGAGTATTCCCACTCGCGGCGCAGGTGCTCCCAGTCGTCCGGCATCCTGGTCCAGTTTTCCGTCGCGACATTGGCGGGGTAGGTATAGATCCAGAAGACCGCCTGGGCGGCCAGCAGGCTGGCGATCGCGACGATGGCGAGCGTGGCGACACGCGGTTCGTGCCGCGAGAGCAGTGCTGCCAGGATCATCGCGAGGAGCTGGACGGCCAGCAGGTAGCCCAGCCGGTCCCAGCCCCGGTAGGCCTGCTGGACGATGAAATACTCGTCGCGCGGCAGGCCGATCTTGTTGGGCAGCTCCAGCGCATGAGCCAGGGCAGCGCCCAGGGCCAGCGCCGTCGCGAGCAGGGCGATGAACAGGATTACGTCCCGGACCAGTGCCGACCGGGTGCCATGGAAGGTCGGGGAAGTGGCCATGACGACCGAACATCGCATGGCCCCGCACGTTCCGGCTGGCGCGCCGTTCTTCAGACCGGTCTACGGTGCGACCGCGAAGCGCCGTTCCAGGCGATAGGGCTGCCCGTCGCGGACTACCTCGGCGCGGGCGGTCCAGCTGCCGGCGGGCCAGCCCTCGGGCGGGCGCTTGCGGCCGGCGAAGATCATGGTGCGGGCCTGATCGCGCGCCTGATCCTGCTCGTGACGGACGACCTCTCCGCCGCCCGGGTCGGTCAGGGTAATGGTGATCCGGTCGCCCCGGCGCAGCGAATAGCCGCCCAGGAACGCCACGATGGCCGGCGAGTCCGCCGTGAGCAGGGCGGTCTCCGCCCGGCCGTCCCAGACCGCCTCGCTGGTGATCGGGCCGTCGGCGATGCCCAGGACGCTGAGCGCCAGCGGTTGGTAGGCGCCGATACGTTCGGTGGCATCCGCACTCCAGAGCGTGGTGCCCGTCACCGTGCAGGCCTCCTCGGGCAGGGCGGCGTGGAACGGGTCGAGCTTCTGGCCGTCCTTGCGCACGCTCAGGTGGAGGTGGGGGAAGCTGGTCATGCCGGACAGGCCGACTAGGCCCAGCTTCTGGCCAGCCTGCACGGTGTCGCCCGGCCGGACGGCGACGCTGCCCTGGCGCAGGTGGCAGTACTGGGTCTCCCAGCCATCCGGGTGCACCACGACCATGCCGTTGCCGCAGTTGATGTCGGCGACCTGCTCCTTGCCGCCCTGCTCGACCGCGACGTCGCGCACCCCGTCGCGCACCCGCGCCACCACGCCGTCCGCCGCGGCCAGTACCTCGACCCCGGCCCGCATGGCGGCACCGTCGCGCACGGCGAAGTCGATGCCGTCATGGCCGTCATAGCTCATCGGGCCGCAAAAACTGTCCGCCACGCCCGGACCCGGGTCATGGTCGACATAGTGGACGATCCAGCAGTCCGTGCCAGGTGTGCAGGCGATCGGCAGGTCGAGCTCCAGCGCCGCGGCAGGCAGGCCCAGGGTCAGCGGCAGCAGGGCCGCCAGAAAGGCCGGCCGCCTCATGCCGGTGCCGCGCCCAGCTCGTAGAACACGAACTTGGCGGCGCCGTAGCGGCGCACGTCGTCCACGTGGAAGCCCTCCAGCTCCGGCGGGTCCTCCTTGCGCCCGATCTCCGCCACGATCAGCACGCCCGTATCCAGCCAGCCGCCCGCCATCAGCGCGTGGACGGTCGGCACCACGAGATCCTTGCCATAAGGCGGGTCGAGCAGCACCAGGCGGTAGGGCTGGTCGGCCGCTCCCAGCTTCGCGGCATTGGCACGCAGGATCCGGCTGCGCCCGGTCTCCTTGCAGGCCCGGACGTTGCGCTTGGTGATCGCCAGTGCCTCGGGATCCTGGTCCACGAAGGTGACGTGCGCGGCACCGCGCGACAGCGCCTCCAGCCCGAGCGCGCCGGTGCCGCAGAACAGGTCGAGCACGGTGGCATCGAGCAGGGCCTGGCGCGAGTTCAGCATGCTGAACAGGGCCTCGCGTGCCCGGTCCGAGGTCGGGCGGACCGCGTCGCCGGGAAACTCCTCCAGGCGGCGGCCGCGATGCCGGCCGGCGATGATCCTCATGCCCGCCTCGTCCGGTCACGGCGCACTGGCTTCGGCGCACCGCCGCCCAGCTGCTCGCGCACCACGCGCGGGTTGACCTCCTCGACCTCGCCGCGCGGCAACTGGCCCAACTGGAACGGTCCGTACGCCACCCGGATCAGCCGGCTGACCGGATGGCCGATATGCTCCATCACCCGGCGCACCTCCCGGTTCTTGCCTTCCTTCAGGGACACCATGATCCAGGTGTTGTCGCCCTGTTCCCGGTCGATCGTAACCTGGATCGGCCCATAGGTGATGCCATCGATCGTGATCCCGGCGAGTAGCCGGGCGAGCTGGTCGGGCTCGGGCAGCCGGTGGACGCGGGCACGGTAGCGCCGAGTCCAGCCGGTGGACGGCAACTCCAGCTTGCGCTTGAGCTCGCCGTCATTGGTGAGCAGGAGCAGGCCCTCCGAGCCGATGTCCAGCCGGCCGACCGGGACGAGACGCGGCAGGCCTGGCGGCAGGCGGTCGTAGATGGTCGGCCGGCCCTCGGGGTCGCGCGCGCTGGTGAGCACGCCGCGCGGCTTGTGGAAGCGGAACAGCCGGGTGGGCTCCGCGGCTGGCAGAGGCTGGCCGTTCACCACGATCCAGTCGTCCGGCCCGACATTGAGGGCCGGCGAGGACAGGATCTTGCCGTTCACCGCGACCTTGCCCTCGGCGATCAGCCGCTCGGCATCCCGCCGCGAGCAGACCCCGGCCCGTGCGATCCGCTTGGCGATGCGCTCGCCCGCCGGCACCTCGCTCATCGCGGCTCGTCCCGCGCCTGCCGCTCCCGAGCAGCCTCAACGAAGCTGCGGAAGATCAGGCCGTCGCCCGGCGAGATGGCGTATTCCGGATGCCACTGCACGCCCAGGAGGAAGCGCCGTTCCGGATCCTCGATCGCCTCGACCACCCCGTCCGGCGCCCAGCCGCTGACCAGGAGGCCGGGTGCTGGCTGCTCGACCGCCTGATGGTGGGCGCTGTTGACCGGCAGCGTGGTGGTACCGGTGATCCGGTGCAGGAGGCTGTCGGGCAGCACCTCGACCGGGTGGCCGGACTCGGTGCGCGGGTTCGGCTGCTCGTGGGCGAGCGCGTCTGGCACCGCGTCGGGGATGTGCTGGATCAGCGTGCCGCCGAGCACGACGTTGAGGAGCTGCTGGCCGCCGCAGATGCCCAGCACCGGCAGGTCACGGGCGAGCGCCGCCTCGGTGATCGCCCACTCGAAGCGGGTGCGCCGGTCCTTGGTGGTCACGGTGGCGTGGGTCGATCCCGCGCCATAGAGGGCGGGGTCGACGTCGAAGGCACCGCCGGTGACCACCAGCCCGTCCAGGGTCTGGGCGTAGTGTTCCGCGAGCTCCGGCTCGTGCGGCAGGGCCACGGGCAGGCCCCCGGCTTCGGTCACGGCGGAGAGATAGTTCTGGCGCAGCGCGTACCAGGGCAGCTTGGACCAGCCGCCGGCGGGCTCGGCATCCAGGGTCAGCCCGATCAGCGGGCGGCGCGAAGCAGCGGTCATTTAAAATCCCGATCAGGCACCGGCCGGGATATGCGCCGCATCGGCCTCGTCCCGCAAGGAGGCGCGCTCCAGGCCCTGGTCGATCCGCTCGCAGAACCGGCGCAGGTTCGGGAAGTCCTCGGTGATCCGGCGCAGCTCCGTGTCCAGCGGGACCAGCAGGATGTTGGCGAGAAAGCCATAGGCCACCGCGTCGATGGTCGTGGTCTGCTCGCCCATGAAGAAGCGCTTGGTGCCCAGCATGATCGAGGCGGCGGCCAGGTCCTCGCGCGCCATGGCGTAGATCTCGCGCTGCGAATGCCGGCCGATGCCCTGGCGGTGCAGGTCCCGGCGGATCCGGCGGCGCAGCAATGGTCCCGCCAGCCAGTGGACCGGCGGCGGGAACAGGCCCCGGATCACCTGGCGCATCGCCGCCCAGCCGTCCGGGTCGATCCAGCGGGCGTAGACCAGGATGCCGTAGAGGTGCTCCTCGAACAGGCGCTGCAGGGCCAGGCTCTCGGCCAGCTGGCGCGCATCCAGCCACGCGTCCGGATCGATCAGCCGGCTGCGCTTCAGGTGCTCGATGATCAGGCCGCTGTCGCCGATCCGCCGGCTGTTCTCGATGACATAGGGCAGCTTGCCCTTGGGCGAGAAGCCGGGGTTGCGCTGGTAGCGCACCGTGTAGGGGACGCGGGCCAGGCGCAGCCAGGTCTCGAGCTTGAGGGTGAACGGGCTGAAGTTGCGCCCCCAGACCGGCGGGAACTGGACCAGGACCAGCGGCGAGTGGAGTGCCGCCGGTGTGCGCACCACAGCTTCCGGCTGATCCTCCGCCACGGCCTCGTCCGCCATCACCCGCGCCTGCCAGATCCCACCATCGCGCCGATCGCGACCGCACCCGGCAGGGCCACGGCGGCGAGCGCAGCGTAGGCGGGGCCGAACCCGCCGGCAAGCGAGGCCACCAGGGCGAACAGGAGCGGGCCCGTCACGATGCCGCTATAGGTGAAGAGCTGGGCGCCGCCGGTGGCGGCGGCCGCGTCGTCGGGCCGGACGATCCGGACGATCTCGGCGAAGAACACGCCGTTCCAGGCCAGTGACGTGGCGCCGAACCCGGTCGATAGGAGGATCATGGCGAACAACGGCCAGCCGGGCGTGAGCAGGGCTGTCAGGAGGCCCATGATCGAGCCCAGCACGCCGATCAGGCAGAGCGTCCAGCCGGCCCGGCCGGTCCGGTCGGCGAGCCTGCCCCAGAGCGGCCTGGCCACGGCACCACCGATCTGCGAGCAGGCGAACACCTGGCCCGCCTGGACCAGGGACAGGCTGCCGTTCAGCACCAGATGGGCGGTGAGGAAGGTCGACAGGCAGAGCTGCAGGGCGGCCAGCGCGAAGGAGCCCATGGCCAGCACCAGGAGCGGGCGGTGCCGGCGCAGGAGCTGGACGCCGCCCGCCTGGCGCTGGCCCGCGGATCGTTCCGCCTTGAGGCTGCGCAGGGCCTCGCCTGCGAACGGGACGACCAGCAGCAGCCCCGCCGCGGCGATGCCCAGCAGGGTCGCCTGCCAGCCGAACGCGTGGGCGAGAGGCGGGGCCAGGAAGCCGCCCAGCGCCGTGCCGATTGGCACCCCGGTCTGCTTGACCGAGAACACCCAGCCTCGCCGCTCAGGACGCGTCACCCGGACCAGCAGGGCGGACGCAGTGGGATTGACCAAGCCATAGCCGAAGCCCGCCAGCAGCACGGCGGGTGGGAGCAGCCAGAACTGGGCGGAGGCCAGCAGGGCGATGCCGGCGGCGATCAGCAGGATCGAGCCCAGGCTGCCGGCAAAGGCGCCGACCTGCCGGGTGACCCGACCGGCTAGGCCCGACCCCAGAATGGCGCCGGTGAACAGGGTCGCGGTGTAGAGGCCGGCCACCACCGGCTCCAGGCCGAGATCGGCCGCGATCTCGGTCGCCAGTACCGGGACAGCGAAGATGGCGAGGGCCGCCAGCACCTGGACCAGGAAGGTCTGCCACAGGACCGCCCGGGCCAGCCGCGGGTCGAGCGCGGCGCTCACTTCGCCGGAACGGATCAGCGCGACAGGCCGCGGGCGGCCAAGGCTTCCAGATAGGCCGGCCAGAGTCGGTCCTGCTCCACGCCCAGGCGGTAGAGCGCCGGCCAGGCATAGATCCCGGTGGTGTGGCCGTCGGAGAATACCAGCCGGACCGCGTAGTTGCCGACCGGGTCGACCCCGGTGATCGTCACCTCACGCTTGCCCGGCACGATCACCTTCTGGCTGGGGCCATGGCCCTGCACTTCCGCCGACGGGCTCTCCACCCGCAGATACTCGGCCGGCAGCAGGAAGCTCCGCCCATCGTCGAAATCGACCTCGATCGCCCGCGCGCCTGGGGTGACGCGGATCTCGACCGGCCAAGGGCCAGAGCTCATGGCCGCAGCTCGGCCGGGACCGGCGGGTGCGGATCGTCCTCGATCCGCCGGGCCTCGTCGACCAGCATGATCGGGATGCCGTCGCGGATAGGGAAGGCCAGGCCGGCCTTGTCGCTGATCAGCTCGCCGGCGGCACGGTCGTAGCGCAGCGGCGACTTGGTGAGCGGGCAGACCAGGATAGCCAGGAGCTGCGGATCGACCGGCGCTGCGGCCGGCTGGGGCGGGGGTACTGGGGCCACGGGCATCGGAAGCGGGCCTTCTTGGTCAGTGCATCTGGGTGGGCGCGCCGCCAGGCGTGGTGCGCGCGTCCATCTGCATGAGTGCGGTCAGGATCTCGGTCTGCCGGTTGAGGTCGGGCGCTTCCAGCAGGGCCTGCTTCTCCGACGGCTCGAACGGGCAGATCATCGCGAGCGAGGTAACCAGCCCGGACATCGGCGCCTGCTCGATGCCGGACCATTCGGCGGACAGCTCGTGGGCGTCCAGGAACTGCCGGAGTGCCTCCAGCAGTGCCGTGCGCAGGGCTCCCGAAGGCTCGACCGGCTCCAGGTCGCCCATCCACCGGTTGAAGTCGGCACGCACCTGCCGGTACGGCGTGCCGCAGTCCAGCTCCTCGACCACGTCGAACCGGCAAACGCCGGTGAGCGCGATCAGGAAGCGGCCGTCGTCGGTTTCCTCGAAATGGGTGATCCGCCCAGCACAGCCGATCCCGTAGATCTGCGGCGTCGGCTCGCGCTCCTGGTCCGGCCGGGGCTGGACCATGCCGATGATCTTGTGGGTCTGCATGGCGTCGCGGACCATCGCGAGATAGCGCGGCTCGAAGATGTTGAGCGGCAGGTTGCCGCCCGGCAGCAGGAGGGCGCCGGTGAGCGGGAACACCGGGAAGTGGACCGGCAGGCTCTCGACCGACAGCGCCATCAGGAGAACAGCACCGAGCTCAGCTGACGGCGGCCCTTGAGCGTGGCGGGATGCTGCAGGCCCAGCACGTCGAAGAACTTCACGAGCTGCTTGCGCGCACGTTCGTCCTCCCAGGCGCGGTCGCGGCGGATCACGGTCAGGAGCTGGTCGATCGCCTGCTCGACCTGGCCGCGCAGGAACATCAGCGTCGCCAGCTTGCAGCGCGCGTCATGGTCATTGGGATCGGCCTCGACCCTGGCGGCCAGGGCCACCGGATCGCCGAGCTCGCCCGATTCCTTGGCCAGCGCCAGGGCGGCCTTGGCCCCGGTGATCTCGGCATTGTTGGCGAGCGCGACCGGCACCTGGCCCAGCACCTCCTCGGCACTGGCGAAGTCGCCGAGCGTCACCATGCTGCGGGCGAGGCCGCCCAGTGCCGTGGCATTTTCCGGCTCGAGCTGGAGGATCTGGCTGTAGAGGGCAGCGGCACCCTGCACGTCGCCCGCCTCGGCCATGGACTTGGCCTCGGCGAGTGCCGCCTGCACCTCGTCCTCGCCGCCGGCACCACCGGCGGCACCGCCGGCCATCTTCAGGAGCTGGTCGACCAGCGCCTTGATCTGGCTCTCCGGCTGGGCACCCTGGAAGCCGGTGACCGGCTGGCCGCCGACGAAGGCATAGACGGTAGGCACCGACTGGATGCGGAACTGCTGGGCCAGCTCCGGATTCTTGTCGATGTCGATCTTGACCAGCCGGACCTTACCGCGGCCAGCGCGGACCACCTTCTCGAGCGTGGGCGTCAGCTGCTTGCACGGGCCGCACCAGGTTGCCCAGAAGTCGACCAGGACCGGCACGGGCGACTGGATGACGTCCTTGGCGAAGGTCGCGATGCTGCCTTCGACGATCCAGTCGTCGCCGCTTGATTGTGCGGGTGCCGGAGCCGTACCGGTGCCGAACAACGCCATGACGCCTCACCAGGGAAGGGACCAAAAAGCCAGGGGCTACGGGCCATGCCCGTGCCGCGCTCCTGGAAGATGGCCGCGTCCAGGAGGTGATACAAGGGTTCCGCAATCGGTGCGAAGAAGGGCTTGCAGGCCCCGGATTTTCCGTCTAATCACCGCGCCACCCAAGGACGCGGGCGTAGCTCAGGGGTAGAGCACAACCTTGCCAAGGTTGGGGTCGAGGGTTCGAATCCCTTCGCCCGCTCCATCATCTCTCCGAGACCACCATTGGCATGTGTGACGCGGCGAAAGCTGAGCTGGCTGCTTGGTGGCTGCTTTCCTCATCTGTCGTTGTTGCGGGCTGGCATTGCCGGCCGGTCGCATCATGTCGTGCCGCTGCTGACGGTGATTTCAGCCGCCGGATGCGGCCGACTTCGGGTCCGGCTCCCAGCCAAACACGCTGCGGCCGCCCAGCGCATGTGAGCGCTGGCGCTCGCCGGCCGTGAACGCCGGCAGGGAGGGGCCGGTGGCGCTCCGCTCCAGCGCCTGGGCCTGGCGGTCCAGCCGGGCCAGTGCCTCCAGCCGCTCGTCATTGCCGAGCCTGGCCCGGGCCACCGCATCCTTCATGACCGTGATGGTCTGGTCGTACACCCGGGTGGGCACGGGGTAGGGGTGGCGGTCCTTGCCGCCATGGGTCAGCGAGAAGCGGGCGGGGTCGGCAAAGCGGCAGGGCGCGCCATGCACGACTTCCGCGACCATGGCCAGGGCCGCCACGGTGCGGGCACCCACGCCCGGAACCAGCAGCAGATCGGCGAAGTCCACCGGGCTCCGGTCGGCCGCGGCGGCGAGCGCGCCATGCAGGCGGCGGATCAGCACGTCTTTTGGCCGCACGTCATGGTGCTCCGGCATGACCAGATGGGGCAGGGTCGGCGCCTCTGGCGGCGGTGCCGGACGGGCGGGCCGGCTCTGGAGCATGGTGGCCTCGCGGGCGATGCGCTCCGGTCCCAGTTCCTGGAGCAGCCCGATCTGGTGCCG
>NZ_WUJP01000511.1 GCF_009806515.1 Geminicoccus flavidas
GCGCGAGGCCGCGGCGCGCCGGTCGGTCAGGTTGACGATCCGGCCCTGGTTCGGGCCGTCGATGGCGCTGTGCGGTGCCTCGACGAAGCTCTCGAGATGTTCCGACAGCCAGTGATAGCGCCGCGCGGTGCGGCTGGCCCCGTTCATCCCCTGCTGTACGACCACCCACCGGCCGTCATCGGCCACGACGAAGCCGTGCAGGTAGAGGTCGAAGCCGTCCTGCACGGCCGCACTGTCAACCTTGGCGACCAAGCGGCTGGCATTCGCCAGGGCCGCCCCGTCCAGCCCGGTCCGCGCGCCGAACGCGGCCAGCTCGTCGGGCGTGCGCCGGGAGTGGCTGCCGCGCCCGCCGCAGACGCGCAGGCCCAGCTCGATCTCCAGCGGCGCCAGCCCCCGCTTAAGGGCGCCCAGCACGCTGGTGGTGATGCCCGAGGAATGCCAGTCCATGCCCATGACGGCACCGAAGGACTGGAACCAGAAGGGGTGGGCCAGGCGGCGCAGGAACTCGTCGCGGCCGTAATGGTGGATGATCGCTTCAGCGATCACCGCGCCCAGCCGGCTCATCCGCTGGCTGAGCCAGGCCGGCACCCGGCCATGGTGCAAGGGCAGGTCGGCGCTGCCGGCGCGGCGGGCCATGCGGTCTCCTCTGAGAACAGATGGAGAACTTCTAGCAGCCGGCGCCAAGGCCGGCCATGGCCCGCGGTCCGGGTCCCGCTGGATGGCAGGACCCGGGATGACGAAGGTCAGGCGGTGGCGTGGATCGGCGGCTTCTTGCCGATCCAGGGGCGCGCCTGCTCGACCTGGGTCGCCAGGTTCAGGAGGGTCGCCTCGTCGCCCATGCGGCCGACGAACTGGATGCCGATCGGCGTGTCGTTGGCGAACGTCGTGCTCGGCAGCGAGATCGCCGGCAGCCCGGAGATGTTGAAGGCGAACATGTAGGCCGCGTCCGACCAGCGGGCGAGGTAGCGCTTGCGGTCGCCGTCCTCCATCGTCCAGTAGCCGACCGGCCGCGGCGGCTGGGTCAGCACCGGGCTCAGGAACGCGTCGAACTGCTCCAGCTCCAGCCCGAGCTGCTGGTTGGCCTTGCGGATCCCGGCGATGCTGGCCGAGTACTGCTTGGCGGACAGCGTCTTGGCGTACTCGAACATCGTCCAGTTGAAGGCCGCCAGCTCGTGCTGCTCGACCGGCCGGCCGACCAGTGTCGCCGACTGATCCATGGCGTTGGCCATCTCGACCGCGATGATGTCGTTATAGTCCCACCAGGCCTTCTCAAGGTCGAACTTGATGGTGTAGGGCTCGAGCTTGTGGCCCATGCCTTCCAGCAGGCTCGCCGTCTCTTTGACTGCCTGGGCGACCTCGGGTGCCAGCGGCTCGCCGAACGGTGCGTCCAGGGTGAAGCCGATCTTCAGCGGCTTCGGCGCGGCCTGCGCTAGCTCCAGCCAGCTCTTGTCCGGAACAGGCGGTGTGTAGGGGTCGCCCGGGCCCCAGCCGGCCACCCCATCCAGATATGCTGCGGTATCGCGCACCGTGCGGGTGCAGGCGAAGGTGTAGACCGAACCGAACCAGTAGTCGGCATCGACCGGGCCATAGGTGATCCGGCCGCGCGAGGGCTTGAGGCCGACCACGCCGCAGCACGAGGCCGGCACGCGGATCGAGCCCCCGCCATCCGAAGCCTCGGCCAGCGGCACCATGCCGCTCACCACCGCCACCGCGGCACCGCCGCTGGAACCACCGGGCGTGCGCTCCGGGTTCCAGGGGTTCAGCGTGTTGCCGTAAAAGCGCGGCTCGGTCGCGATGCACCAGCCACCCTCGGGCGAGTTGGTGCGGCCGAGCAGGAGGAAGCCAGCCTCCTTGATGCGGGCCGACAGAGTGGAATCATAGGCGCAGACATAGTCCTTCAGATACTCCATGCCGCCGTCGACACGGGTACCCTGCCAATGCGAGCCGATGTTCTTGAGCAGGAACGGCACGCCGGCGAACGGTCCCTTGGGCTCGGACTGTGCCGCTTCACGGCCGATCTCGTAATTCTTGATCACCACCGCGTTGAGCTTGGGATCGATGTCCTCGATGATCTGGATCGCGGTCTCGACCAGCTCGCTGGGCGTCACTTCCTTCTTCTTGACCAGGTCGGCCAGCGCCAGCGCATCGCTGTCCGCATAGAGCCCGACCAGATCCTTCGTCACCCTTGCCAACTTCGTTCTCCTGCTTCGCAAGGCATCGTTCGAGGGCTGTTCCCGGCGGGCCGGGACGGCAGCGACCTTAGAGTCGGTAACGCCGTTACGCCATTGGCCAGCGCGGCCATGCGAAACCGCCGGCGGGCCAGCCTGGCCGCCGGTGGAGCAGGAATCATGCCGGCAGCACCCGAAGCGGGTCGGGTCAGCCCTGGCGGCTGCGCCCGTAGCTGCGTACCCGCGAGCCTGTGGTGCTGCCGACCGCACAGCCGGCAC
>NZ_WUJP01000512.1 GCF_009806515.1 Geminicoccus flavidas
CGCCGGCCACGCAGCTCCCCTGGTCGTCCAGAAGGCGTTCCACCGCGGCTGCCTGCGCGTCGGACACCTGTGCCGCCACGACGAAGGAGCCGGCGCGCATGCCCTGGAGATAGGTCGGATGCTCGCTGTGCGGGATGAAGGTCTCGAACAGGTTGCGCCAGAAGCCGTGGCCGGCACCGTCCTCCCGGTCCTCCCCGCCCCGGACCAGCACCGCATCCGGTGCC
>NZ_WUJP01000513.1 GCF_009806515.1 Geminicoccus flavidas
ACGCCCAGCGCCACGATGCTGTCGCGGGCGCGCTCCGCTGCAGCTCGGCTCGCGAAGATCGCGGTGATCGCTCTGCTCATGGCCTGCCTCGCCCTGGTTGATCCTCTGGAGGGAACCGGCACCGGGCGGGCGGAGTTCCGTCCTGCTCACGCGGCGGCAGGCGGCTCCTCCAGCGACTCGGCAGCCGCTTCCAGTGCCGCCAGGAGCAACTCCAGCCGTTCCTCGGGATCCTCGACGGTGCGCGCCAGCACCAGCCTCCGGTCCTTCTGGCTCCAGCCGTGCAGGGCCGGCACTCGTGCGTCGTCACGCAGGGTGAGCGCCAGGCCCTGGGGCCCGGCATCCAGCCGGCCGATGCCGAGTCGGCGGCACAAGGCGCGGATGCGGGCCTGGGCAAGCAGCCGGGTCATGCTCGCCGGCACCGGGCCGAACCGATCCTCCAGCTCGGCCATGAACGCCGCGACATCGGCCTCGTCCGCCACCCGTGCTGCCCGGGCATACAGGTCGATGCGCATGTCGGGCTCCGGCACGTAGTCGGTCGGGATCTGGCCGGTGACGCCCAGATGCAGCTCCGGCAGCCAGTCGTCGGCCAC
>NZ_WUJP01000514.1 GCF_009806515.1 Geminicoccus flavidas
TGTCTCGCCGCGCACGTGGCGCAGCGCCTGATCCAGCAGATGTTGGTACAGGCCCAGGCCCAGCGTGGTGACGTGCCCGGCCTGCTCCTCGCCAATCAGGTCGCCGGCCCCGCGCAGGTCCAGGTCGCGCGCGCTGATCGCAAAGCCCGCCCCCAGCCGGTCCAGCGCCTCCAGCGTGCGCAGCCGCTTCTCCGCCGCCGGGGCGGGCGGGTGCTCCGGGTCAGTCAGCAGCAGGGCGGTGGCGCTGCGGCTGCCCCGGCCGACCCTGCCGCGCAACTGGTGGAGCTGGGCCAGGCCGAACCGCTCGGGGCGCCAGACCAGCATGGTGTTGGCGCGCGGCACGTCCAGGCCGCTCTCGATGATGTTGGTGGCGAGCAGGATCTCGCCCTCGCCCTCGGCGAAACCCACCATGGCCGCGTCGACCTCGTCGGCAGGCAGCTTGCCATGGACCACCACCGTCCGCAGCTCCGGCACGATCCGGGCCAGCCGCTCGGCCATGGGGGCAATGTCCTCGATCCTCGGGCAGACCACGAAGCTCTGGCCGCCGCGCTGGCGCTCGTACAGGAGCGCGTCGCGCACCACCGCCTCGTCGAAGGGCTGCAACTGCGTGCGGATCGGCTGGCGCTGGACCGGCGGCGTGGTGATCAGGCTCAGCTCCTGCAGCCCGACCAGGCTGGCCTGCAAGGTGCGTGGGATCGGGGTGGCGGTCATGGTAAGCACATGGCCGCCACCCTGGGCCAGGGCGCGCAGCTTCGCCTTCTGCGCGGCACCAAAGCGCTGTTCCTCGTCGATCACGAGCAGGCCCAGCTGGGCAAAGCGCACGCCGCGGGCGGCCAGGGCGTGGGTGCCGATCACCAGGCGGATGCTGCCATCCGCCAGGCCGGCTTTGACCTTGCGCGCCTCGGCCGGCTTCACCAGCCGGGACAGCAGCGCGACCTCGATGCCCAGATGAGCGAAGCGGCGGGCGAAGGTCCTAGCATGCTGCCGGGCCAGGACCGTGGTCGGCGCGGCGACCGCCACCTGCCGGCCGGCCAGCACCGCGACCGCAGCGGCGCGCAGGGCGATCTCGGTCTTGCCGAAGCCGACATCGCCGCAAACCAGCCGGTCCATCGGCCGCCCCGCCGCCAGATCGGCCAGCACCGCCGCCTCCGCGGCGGCCTGATCGGGGGTCAGCGGGTAGGCGAAGCGAGCGACGAAGCGCTCATAGTCGCGCGCCGGTGCTGTCAGCTTGGGCGCACTGGCCCGGGCACGCTTGCCGGCCTGCTCCACCAGATGCATGGCGGTGGCGCGGATGCCGTTCTCGACGCCGGCTCGGCGTTTGGCCCAGCCGTCGCCATCCAGCCGGTCCAGGGTCACCGCCTCCGGGTCCCCGCCATAGCGCCAGATCCGGCCGATCTCGCCCACCGGCACCAGCAGGGTCTTGTCGCCGGCATAACGCAGGCGCAGCACCTCGCCGGGCTCGTCCTCCCCGAGCGTGACCTCCTCCAGCCCTTCCAGCACCCCCATGCCATGGTCGAGATGGACCACGACATCGCCCGTGCCGAGATCGACCTCGCCCAGCGGCAGGGCGGCCTGCGGCGTCGCGGCCTGCGGCGTCGCGGCCTGGGCGAACTCCGCCCGCGTGCCGAGCAGGTCGGCCGCGGCGATCACTGCAGTGCCGGTAGCCTGGTCGACAAAGCCGTGCCGGACGGGCAGGGCCAGGGTGAGGAGCGTGCCCGGCTGGGCGGCGACCGCCTCCTGCCAGTCCTTTGCCGCCGCCGCCGAACGGCCGGTCGCCTGACGGGCGCGCGAGGCCAGGGTCCGGAGCGGGCGTGGGTCACTCGCGGCGAGCACGACTGGCCCCTTTGCCAGCCGTGCCTGGAGGAAGTCGCGAAACTGCCGGGCGCCGTCCCGGCTCTCGACGAAGCGGGGGACCCGCTCGTTCGGGCGGGCCCGGTGCTCCAGGTCCTGGGCGCCGGCCACCCGGTCCCGCCACCCATCCTCCTGAAGAAAGAGCTGTTCCGGGGGCAGGGCGGCATCGCCCAGACCCTGGAGTGCCTGCCAGGCCTCGGCTGCCTGCTCCAGGAAGTCGGCCGCCCGGGTCATGGCATGGGGGTCCAGCACCAGCCGGGCATCGGGCAGATAGTCGAACACGCTGTCCAGCCGGCCGTAGAACCGGGCGAGCTTGTGCTCCCGGCCGCGCAGAAAGCCCGGCACCGCACCGTCCTCGGACCGCGGCAGCACGATCTCCGAGGCTGGATCCACAATCAGCAGGTCAGTCTCGACCTCGGAACGCTGGGAGACCGGGTCGTAGGAGCGGATCTCGCTGATCCTGCCGTCCTGGTGCTCAATCCGGCAAGGCAGCGGGGCTGCTGCCGGAAACAGGTCGATCACCTGGCCACGCAGGGCCGCCTCGCCCGGCTCGTCGACCCGCTCGTCTACCACATAGCCCTGGCGCAGGAGGTCGATGCGCAGCCGATCGAGATCGACCGGGTCGCCCACCCGGAACTCCAGCCCGGCATCGGTCCATGTCGCGCGCGGCGGCACCAGGCGCAGGAGCGCCGGTGCGGTGGTCAGGACCAGCCGGGGCCGGGCCCACTGGTCCAGGAACCAGCGCAGCATGCCCATGCGCTGGCCCATCACGGTGACCGAGGGCGGCATGCGCTCGTAGGGCAGGCTGTCCCATTCCGGCAGCACGGCCACCGGCAAGTCCGGCGCCATCGCGCCGGCCAGGGCCGCCAGCGCCCGGGCCGAGCGCAGGTCGGCGGCGACGTGGATCAGGGGCGTGGGCTCGGCTGCCTGCAGGTGGAGGAGCCGGGCGGCGAGCAGGCCCGTCGGCACCGGGCGCGCATCGGCAGAAGCGTCGGTTGGGGAATCGGCTGGCGACATGATTGGTCCAGGAAGGAGGGCGCCCGGCTCAGGCCGCCAGGAGCTGAGTCTTCTGCATGATGAAGCCGCTCTTGGGCAGGGCGGGAAGCTGGTCCAGCGCTACGGTCAGGTCCTGTGCCGGCACCTCGTAGCGGACCGTCCGAGTCAGGAGGCGCACGGCCTCCTCCAGCAGTGCGATGGTGAGCCATTCGCCGGGGCAGCGATGGCCGGTGGCAAAGTCGCCGGCACCCTGCGGGACCAGGGTGTTCGGGTCGCCCGGCCAGCCCACGAACCGCTCGGGTCGGAAGGCCTCGGGCTCCGGCCACAGCCGCCCGTCATGGTTGGTGCCGTAGAGATCGAGCAGCACCCAGTCGCCCTTGCTGAATTCGTGCCCCTGCCAGGCGAAGTCGTGGCGGGCGCGGCCGCCGACCACCGGGAAGAAGGGATAGAAGCGGCGGACCTCCTGGACGAAGGGCCGCAGCAGCTCGTCACCGCCCTCCGCGAATCTCTCGCGCCACTGCGGGTGATGATGGAGTGCGAGGGCGGCGAACGTCACGAACCGCGCCACCGCGACCGTCGGGCGCAGGACGTTCAGCAGCTCGACCGCGGCAGTCGTCTCATCCAGAAGCTCGCCGTCCAGGTCGCGGTGCCGGGCGATGAGGTCGGCGGCCGAACCTTCTGCGACCGCAGTCTCGCCCGA
>NZ_WUJP01000488.1 GCF_009806515.1 Geminicoccus flavidas
AGTGCCGCAAACATCGCAGTCCCGATCCAGGCGATGGTCTTACCCGAGTGCCGGCCGCCGGCCAGGGCAAGGCCCCAGGCCACACCGCCGGTAATGATGAAGCTCTCGGCCATCCCGAGCACGGCGCGCCCGAAAGCCAAGGCGGACGCGGCCGCCATCGGCTGGCCTGGCAAGACGAGCGACCCGAGATAGACTAATCCCGCCGACGCAGCGGCAACCAGGCCGATCATGACCGCGCTCTTGCTCCCGCTCGTGTCGGCATAGGATCCCGCCCACACGCGCGAGAGCACCGAGGCGACGAACTGGCTGCCCGTCACCAGTCCCACCACGAACGGTCCTAAGCCCAGCTCGTCATGAAGGTGCAGCGGCAGAACAGGTAGCGCCAGCCCGATGAGCAGAAAGCCGGCGAACACCGTCGCCATGATTGGCAGCAGTTTCACCACGTCATCGCGACCATCGGCGCGTGACACTTGGCAGCGCTCCCGGGCAACTCGCCGGTTCTCCTGCGGAGTGATCGAGATCGCGCTCAAACCTTGAGCATCACCTTGATTGCCCGCCGCTCGTCCATGGCGCGGTAGCCTTCCGCGACTTCCGTCAGCGGCAGCTCAAGGTCGAAGACTTGCTGGGCTTGATCCTGCCCTGGAGCACCCGGTCCATCAGGTCTGGCAGGAAGCGGCGGACGGGTGCCGGGCCCCCGAGCATGCGCTTTTGGCCGAAGAAGAGCTGTTGGCCGTCGAAGGTGACGCCATGCGGAACGCCGACATAGCCGATCGTGCCACCGGGACGCGCGCAATCCAGCGTCTGAGCAAAGGATTCCATCGTGCCGACGCATTCCAGCACCGCATCGGCGCCGATACCCTCCGTCAGGTCTTTGACGCGCGCGATCCCTTCCTCACCGCGCTCGCACACGATGTCGGTCGCACCGAACTCTCGGGCGAGCTTCTGGCGGCTTTCATGGCGGCTCATGGCGATGATGCGCTCCGCGCCCATCTCCTTGGCCGACAGTACGCCCATCAGGCCCACCGCACCGTCGCCGATCACGACGACGGTAGAGCCTTCCCGCACCCCGGCGGCATCGGCCGCATACCAGCCCGTGCCGAACACGTCGGAAGCAGCCAGCAGGTCGGGCACGGAATCGGCGGAAGGCGCTTCCGCGGTGGCGACGAGCGTACCGTCCGCGAGCGGGACGCGGGCATATGGAGCCTGCGCGCCGCTCATGAACTCGCGCTGCACGCAGGACGACTGGAAGCCGAACCGGCAGTGCGGGCAGGTATTGTCGGAGATGCAGAAGGATCCCACCACGAACTGCCCAGGGCGGACGGTTCGCACGTCGCTGCCGACCTCGACCACGGTGCCGCAATATTCGTGGCCCATATGCATGGGCTCATCCATGGGCTGCAGGCCGCGATAGGGCCACAGGTCCGAGCCGCAGATGCAGGTCGCCGCCAACTCGATGATGGCGTCGGTCGGCTGAAGGATCTTCGGATCGGCGATGTCCTCGCAGCGGACGTCGCGCGGGCCATACAGAACGGTTGCCAGCATTTCCTGTCCTTTCGTTCGATGCCCGGTGGCGGGGTCAGGCGCCGTACTGGGCGTCGGTGACGTGCTCCATCCAGTCGACGGCCTTGCCGTCCTCGGTCTCCTGGATCGCGATGTGGACCATCGCGGTTTGCGGCGATGCGCCGTGCCAATGCTTCTCGCCCGGGGCGAACCAGACGACGTCGCCGGGCCGGATGTCCTCGATCGGACCGCCCTCGCGCTGCGCTCGGCCGAGGCCGGCAACGACGATCAGCGTCTGCCCGAGCGGATGGGTGTGCCAGGCCGTGCGGGCACCAGGCTCGAAGGTCACCTGGGCGCCTTGCACGCGCTCGGCGTTGAAGGGATTAAAGAGCGGATCGATCCGGACGGTGCCGGTGAACCAGGTCTGCGGCCCCTTGCCGGACGGCCGCAAACCTGCGCGGATGATTTCCATGAGTGGTCTCCGACGCTGCGGTCACATGCGCTCGATGCGGAGCGGGAACTCACCCGGCCCGTGCAGGGCCTCGTAGCCCTCGTCGAAACGGCCGAGCCGGATCAACCCTTGGGACCAGCGGTAGTCCGCGTAGAACATGGCGAGGTTGCCCCAGGGCGCGTAGTAGCAAAGGTCGTAGGGCCGCTCGTTGCCGAACGGCCCGCTGGCCTCCTCGGTCAGCTTGCGCGGGAGATAGGCGATCTTCTCGTTGCTGGCGTAGTCGTCGATCGTGAGATCGAGCGGCAGCATCGAGAAGAAATCCCGCGCCGACGGATTGTCATGAAGGGTCGCAGTCATGGTCCGGCCCTCGAACATCATCCTGACCCGCATGTCGGTCGGCTCCTGGCTGACTGTATCCCTGCCTTGCTGGCCGTAGGCGAGGCGCGGCAAACCACCCGTTGCTAGGGCGCCACCAAGCAAGGTCCGGCGTCTGAGGGCCGGCAACCCAATGGTCATGGTAGCAACCTCTTCGCTGTGCGCCATGCGGCGATCGCAAGAAGTGACGATCCGCACAGAAGTGCTGCGCCGAAGGCGAACGCGCTCCACCAGCCGATCGCGTCGAACAGGCTGCCGCCAATCGCAGCACCGCCCGTGATCGCGAGCTGGATGATGGCCACCTGCAGCCCGCCGCCGGCCTCCGCATCATCCGGAAGCGTGCGGCTCAGCCACGTGCCCCAGCCGACTGGTGCCGCGGTGCCGAAGAAGCCCCAGGCGACGAGCAGAAGGGCGACGGGGCCCGGCATCGCCCCGAGGCCAATCAATGCTATGGCGAGAACCGACATGACGAGCGGGATGGCGATCAGGATGCTGAACAGCCGGGTGCGCAGCAGCCAGCCGATGCACCAGGTGCCCGCGACGCCTGCCAGCCCCATGACGAGCAGGATCGCCGAGAGTGCCGCGATGTCCAGGTGGGTAACGCTCTCCAGGAAGGGGCGCAGATAGGTGAAGAGCGCGAACTGGCCCATGAAGAGCATCAGGATCGACGCCATGCCCAGCGCTACCGGGCGGTGGCGGAGGAGCAACAGCACATTGGCAGATACCTTCCTGCCGCGCTGCGGAAGCGGCGGAAGGCTGATCCACTGCCAGACGAGCGCCAGCAGGCCGAACGGGACGACGAGGAAGAAGGCACCACGCCAGCCGACATAGGCTCCGAGAAAGCTGCCCAGTGGTGCTGCGAGGGTCGCTGCGATCGCGTTGCCTGCGTTCAGCATGGCGAGTCCTCTAGGCACCATGTCGCCTGACACGAGGCGCATGACGATCGAGGTCGACATCGACCAGAAGCCGCCGATGGCGACACCAAGCAGTGCCCGGCCGACCATGAGGAACAGGTAGTTGGGGGCAAACGTCACGGCGAGCCCCGACAGGATCAAGAGCACCGTGAAGCCGGTCACGACCAGCCGTCGGTCGATCCGGCGGGCGAGGCCGGTGACCAGAACGCTGGTCAGGACGGCAAAGACGCCCGAGATTGAAATCGCTTGGCCGGCGTTTCCCTCGGTGATGCCGAGGTCGGTCGCGATCGGCGACAGAAGGCTGACCGGCATGAATTCGGACGCGATGAGCACGGCGACGCAAAGCGCCATCGAGAGCACTGCGCTCCATGGGGCGCGTTCATCGACGACTCGAGCGTCGCAGGTGGTTTCCATGAAGGGCATCCTCGCAGGGCGCCAGGTCGGCCCAATCGGGGCCGTCGAGCCTGTCGCCGTGCAGGAAGTTAGCGCCTCGGCGAGCCTTCAATTAGATCGCCCAATCCGCTTGGACTTATCGTCCTGTGCCATGAATGGAGTGGGCAGCTATCAGATTCGCATGAAGCTACTGAAGACTCGCAATCAGCGGGGAGGCCCGGAACCGCAGCTTCACCAAGTTGGTCGGGCGGCTTAGCGTCTGGACATAGTCACTCATAACCACCCATAGTCACTCATAACCACCCAATGTCGCGCTCAAAAAATGCGAACCGGCCGCATCCTATAGCTCGGCAGTGTTACCGCTGTCGGTGCGGCTGCGGGCGGATGTCGGCCGTGCTGGACCGTATCCAGAAGCAGAGCGAGGTCGTCCACCGGATGGCCGAGCGGGTGGATGAACTGAGCGGGCTGCTGGCCAGCCTCGGCTCGAGGAGCTAGCCGGGGCGTAAGCCGCAGGACATCCACATCCGTGATCTGCGACTGAACTCCGACATCCGGCTGCCGACCCAGGACTTTCGCTGAAGAGGAAGGAGATGCCGATGCTCCGGTGGATCGGGATCCAGCCGGTGGAGAAGCATGACTTCGCAGCCTTCGAGCCTGCCGGCCGTCGAGGGAGCAGTTACGGCGTCGCGGCCACGGCTAAACCCGCCGCCTAGTGATGGACTGAGGCTCACTGTGGGCAGGGTCATGAGTAACGTGCTGGAAGTCCCTCGACCCGTACCGCAGCCACCCACGGTTTAGTCTGCCATCCGAAGGCGGCGCGGCCGTCGGCAACGGAGCGATCCGCGACCTCAGTGTTGCTGTTGTCCTTGGGGTCGAGACTACCTGTGACACCCGGGCTGTCGGCTTGGGCCAGCGCCTCGACCCTGCTGCCAGTGTTACCAGCTTCAGATACCAAAAGGCTCTTGGCAGTTATGGCAGTTCGCAGCCCTACGGTGGCTGGGAGAGACTTTTGGAGCTGACCAACAATCGCGCGGTCGGTCACGGACCGTCACTCGGCCTGCCGATGTGTGGCAGGCTGTCGCACCCGGGCCCCAATCGTCCACTGCTGTCCAGGAGCATCCATTTAGGATCAGCTTAGGGCGGACGTTCTTGGCCGCGCCTAAGTTCTTGAAGGAGCTGGCATCCCCAACGGGATTCGAACCCGTGTTGCCACCTTGAAAGGGTGGAGTCCTAGGCCTCTAGACGATGGGGACCCTGGCTGCCGGTAGGTAGGCGAGCAGGCGGCGAAGCGCAAGATGGCTCATGGACGGCAGCGGGGCATGAGCGTGCGCAATGCCGCCTCGGTGCGGTTGGAAACCCTCAGGCGCCGCATGATGGTCGTCAGGTGCTCCTTCACCGCGGCCTCACTGATCCCGAGCGCGAAGGCGATCGTCTTGTTGGAATGGCCCTGCCCGACCAGTTCCAGGATCTGGCGCTGGCGCGGTGAGTTCGCCGCTAGTCATCTGGCTGCTCCGGCCCTCTCGCCCGATCTACAAGGGCGAACTTGCCGGGACGGCTCGCCCGGAGCAAATCGTAGCTTGGGCAGGAGGAACGATGATGCGGGCGATCCGGGCTTTGGTGGTGGTGGCGGCATTCTGGCTGGCGGCCTGTGCCGGCGAGCCCATGGTGCGCAGCGACTGGGACCGGACAGTCGACTTCGTCGCCTATCAGAGCTTCGGCTTTCCCCAGCACCAGGGCACCGATTCTTCTGCCTACACCAGCCTAGAGACCCAGCGCCTGCGCGCGGCGGTCCGCCGCGAGCTGGAGGGGCGGGGCTTCGTCGAGGTGGCGGCGGACCCCGACCTGCTCGTGGACTTCCGGACCAGGCAGACGGATCGGCTGAGGGTCATCAACCTGCCCCCGGTATGGTCGGCCTATCCGTATGATCCGTTCTGGTACCCGGGCGGCTTCTACCGGCCCTGGTATGGCGCCTATAGCGACGTCCAGGCGATCACCGAAGACGTGCTCACGATCGACTTGATCGATCCCGCGGAGCGGCGGATCGTCTGGGAAGGCGTGGCGACGGCGCAGGCCCTGCAGGGTGGGGATCCGCTCGCGAGCGCTGACCTGGAAGCGACGGTGCGCCGGATCTTCCTGGACTTTCCGGTCCAGCCGGGCGGTTCCTGAGACCGACGGGCCCGGGCCTGCTCAGTGGGCGATGCCGGAGGCCGCGGCTTCGTCGATCAGCCGGCCGGTCTCGAAGCGCTCCAGGTCGAAGGGCCGGCTGATCGGATGATGCTCGCCATGGGCGATCAGGTGGGCCGTGAGCCAGCCGCCGGCTGGGATCGCCTTGAAGCCGCCCGTCCCCCAGCCGCAGTTGAGCACCATGCCGTCGACCGGGGCCGGGCCGATGATCGGCGAGCTGTCGTGCACGATGTCGCAGACGCCGCCCCATTTGCGCATCAGCTTGAGCTGGCCGACCCGCGGCATGATCTCGATCAGGCCTGCCACCACAGTCTCCAGGACCGGCCAGTTGCCGCGCTGGGCATAGGACGGGTAGAGGTCCAGCCCGCCGCCTACCACCAGCTCGCCCTTGTCCGACTGGCTGACATAGGTGCCGGTCGCGGGGTCGATGATCACCCGGTCGAGGAACGGCTTCACCGGCTCGCTCACCATTGCCTGCAGGCACATGGAGGTGATCGGCAGGCGGAAGCCGGCCATGGCCGCCAGATAGCCGGAATGGCCGGCCACGCAGAGCGCCGCGGTCCCGCACTCGACCCGGCCCTTGCTGGTCAACACCGCCTGGACCCGGCCGCCCTGGATGTCGAAGCCTTCGACCGTGCAGTTCTGGACGATGTCGACATCCAGCGCCGATGCAGCGCGGGCATAGGCCCAAGCCACCGCGTCGTGGCGGGCGGTGCCGGCACGGCGCTGGATGTAGCCGCCGAACAGCGGGTAACGGCCGTCCGGGTTCAGCGCCGGGATCTCGCGGCGCAGCTGTGCTGCGTCGAGCAGTTCGGCATCCACCCCGTTCAGGCGCATGGCGTTCACGAAGCGCGCGCACAGCTCGAGGTCGCTTTCCGAGTGGGCCAGGCGCACCACGCCGCGCTGGCTGACCATCACGTTGTAGTTCAGCTCGATGGCAAGCCGCTCGTAGAGCCGCAGCGCCAGGTCGTAGAGGGCGACGCTCTCCGGATAGAAATAGTTGGAGCGGATCGTGATCGTGTTGCGGCCGGTGTTCCCGCCGCCGATCCAGCCCTTCTCCAGGACGCAGACCCGGCGAGTGCCATGGTGCTTCGCCAGGTGATAGGCCGTGGACAGGCCGTGGCCGCCGCCGCCCACCACCACCACGTCATAGCGGGCGGCGGGGGCTCCTCGGTCCAGCCAGTGCGGCTCCCAGCCCCGCTGGCCGCTCCCAGCCTCGTCCAGGATCCGTGCTGCCGAGAACCGCTTCATCGTCACCCTTCGCTTGGCCGTCCTGCGGGCGATAGCATCTGGGGCCGGCCGCCGCCACCCGGCCGGAACGATCATCCTTGAATTGTTCTAAATAAAGCATCGGTCGGGTCTTGCTTTACATCAGGGCGCGGTGAACCGAAGTTGCCATCGTCGACGTGCAGGCGCTGATCGCGCCCGCTTCGTAGCGCTTCCCGTCTTGTCCAGTATCAACGTCTCGCCGGGGCCCTGTCGTACGATCATGATCGTCTGCGTCTGCAACTGCTTGAGCGAGGCCGATTGCGAACGCGCCGCCGCGGCGCGATCCGTCGATGCTGGCGAGGACCTGCACGCCGTGATGGGTGCCACCGTATGCTGCGGTCGATGCCTGCCCACCATGGAGGCGATCATCGACGAGGTGCGCGCCCGTCATGAGGCGCTGGCGCAGGGCCAGGCCGTGCGGGAACGCGACGAGGTGGCATGATGGCGCTGGCCGCCGGTCGTGCTGCCTGCAAGGGCAGCGGAGCCGGCCTGTGTGTTCATGACCTCGGCCATCGCTACCGTGTCGGCTCGGGGCAGGACTTCACCCTGGACGGAGTGTCGCTCGACGTGCCGCCGGGTGCAGTCCATTGCCTGCTCGGTCCCTCCGGATCGGGCAAGTCGACCGTCCTGCGGCTGGTGGCGGGCCTGGAGCGCCCATCTGCCGGGGGCATCGCGCTCGACGGCCACATGCTGAGCGACCAGGAGCACTGGATCCCGCCCGAGCGCCGCTCGATCGGCCTGATGTTCCAGGACGTCGCCCTGTTCCCGCACATGACGATCCGCAAGAACGTCGCGTTCGGGTTGCGCACCAAGGACGCGGCGACGCGCCGCCGCCGGGTCGATGAGCTGCTGGTCATGGTAGGACTGGCGGGCCACGCGGAGAAGTTCCCCCACGAGCTCTCTGGCGGGGAGCAGCAGCGTGCGGCGCTGGCTCGCACGCTCGCGGCGGATCCGCGCCTGGTGCTGCTCGACGAGGCCTTCTCCGCGCTCGACCCCGGCCTGCGGGTCGAGGTGCGCGGCAGTGTGCTGGCGATCCTGCGTCAGGCGGGCATCCCGGTCCTGATGGTGACCCATGATCCGGACGAGGCGATTGCTGAGGCCGACCGGATTCATGTCATCGAGGATGGCCGGATCACCCAGTCTGGCAGCGTCAGCCAGCTCTACCGCAGCCCAGCCACCCGGTTCGTCGCCGGGTTCTTCGGCCCCGTGCTGCGCTTTCACGGCTGCCCCGAGGGCGGGCAGCTCGCGACGCCGATCGGCCCGATACCGGTCTCGCGCGACGGCCACCAGGGCGTGGAAGTGGTGCTGCGCACCCGCGACCTGGCGCCGGTCGCAGCCGGCAAGAGCCCCTGGCGCGCCACGGTCCTGGCCTGCCGGGACCTGGGCGACCGCTGCCGGGTGGAGCTGGCAGCCGAGGGGGAACGGCTGGGCGACATCCACGTCCCGAGCAGCCTGGCGCACCGGGTGGGCGGGGAGATCGGCCTCGCCTTCGACCCTAAGGCGATGTTCGTGTTCCCGTGGCCCGAAGGCTTGAACAATTCTAAGAATGGGGGCATCCCTTCGCGGGCCAACCATTAGGAAGCGACGCAGATGCCGAGCCCGACCCCGGTCCGGGGCCATCCCGAGGTACTGGCCGCCCTCAATCTGTCCCTCAAGGGCGAGCTGACCGCCATCAACCAGTATTTCCTGCATGCGCGGATGCTGGAGAACTGGGGCTACTTCAAGCGCGGGAAGGCGGAGTATGACGAGTCCATCGAGGAGATGCGTCACGCCGACAAGCTGATCCAGCGCATCCTGCTGCTCGAGGGGCTGCCCAACCTTCAGGATCTGGGCAAGCTCTATATCGGCGAGAACCTGAAGGAGGTGATCGAGTGCGATTACCGCCTCGAGCTCGAGGGGATCGAGCAGTACCGCAAGGGCATCGCGATCGCTGAGCGGCATGGCGACTATGTCACGCGTGACCTGCTGATCGGCATCCTCCAGGAGGAGGAGGAGCATCAGGACCACAACAAGACCGAGCTAGAACTGATCGACCGGATCGGCATCCAGAACTTCGCCCAGAGCCAGATCTGAACCATACGGCGACGGAGGCTCGCCCCCGCGTGCGATGACCGCAGGCGGGGCGGGACAGCACCGGGCCCGGCCGCCAGCTCCGTTACCGGAGGCGGCGGTCGGTCGGCGCAATCGCGCCAGACATTGGCACCAGCCGGCGGCGGAGCGTGGGTATGGGCGGCTCCAGCGGACGGTCCGACTTCCTGCCGCTCTGCTCCGGCTCCCCGGTACTCAGAAGGTGAGGGTGATCCCCACCGTGTCGCTGTAGGTTCCGGCGGCCGCGGTCTGGTTGGCCGGAATCCGGCCATAGACCGTCACCGTGCCGCTGCCGCTGGCCGGGGCGGTGAAGCTCACCGCATTGGCGCCGGAGCCGATCAGCGCGCTGTAGGCGGTGTTGCGGTAGAGCTGGTAGGTGAGGAAGCCGCCCGCGCTGTTGCGCATGCCGCGGCTGGAGGCCTGCGGGTTCGCACCGTCGTTCAGCTCGAACTTCAGGCTCTCGTTCATGCATCCCGAGTAGCTGATCGTGGTCGTGGTGTCGTTGTTGGTGGTCTGGCCACTGACATAGTTGGCGAAGGTCAGGGTGGAGGCGGCGACCTTGCAGTTGCTGACCACGGTCACACCGACCGCGAGGCTGGCGGTGCTGGTGCCGGCGTCGGAGCCCTGTAGGGGCGTGAAGGCGAGGGCCAGCACGATCGGCAGGCCCAGCGCGGCCCGCTTGAAGACGACGTCCATGCATGTCGACCTTTCCTCGCGCCAAAAAAAGGGGCGCGAACATGGTTGGCATGGCCTTCATCTTAGCCGGATTCGGTTAACAACCCGTTGACCCGGCCGGCGGACGGCGCTTTCCCCTAGCCCCGGGAAGCGGATGGCGCACACGCGCCTGCAGTTGGGAGCGGCAATGAGCTACGATCTGGTCCTCACCGGCGGCCGTCTGGTCGACCCCGGTCAGGGCATCGACCAGGTTACCGACATCGCGTTCGCGGACGGCAAGGTCGCAGCGGTCGGTGACGGGCTGAACGGCAGTGCCGCCGCGGTGCGGGACGTGAGCGGTGCGATCGTCATGCCCGGGATGATCGACTTCCATACCCATGTCTACTGGGGCGGCACCTCGCTCGGCATCCGCCCGGACCAACTCGCGCGCCGGGCCGGCACCACCACCTGGCTCGACGTCGGCAGTGCCGGCCCGGGCAATTTCGAGGGCTTCCGCGAGCATGTGATCGGCCGGAGCGAGACCAAGATCCTGGCCTATCTCCATGTGAGCTTCGCTGGCATCTACGGCTTCTCGGACCGGGTCTCGGTGGGCGAGAGCTGCGACCTGCGCCTGCTCGACGCCAATGTCTGCGCCGACATCGCGCGGGCCAACCCGGACCTGGTGCGCGGCATCAAGGTGCGGATCGGGCGCCACGCCAGCGGCTATAACGGCATCACGCCCCTGGAGCTAGCGATCGAGGCGGCCGAGCAGGCGGAGCTGCCGGTGATGTGCCACATCGACGCGCCGCCGCCGCGCTACGAGGACGTGCTGGCGGTGCTCCGGCCGGGCGACACGCTGACCCATTGCTTCCGGCCACGACCGAACGCTCCGGTTTACAGCGACGGGCGGATCCGCGAGGCCTGCTTCCAGGCGCGCGAGCGCGGCGTGGTATTCGACATCGGCCACGGCATGGGCAGCTTCTCCTTCGAGGTCGCCGAGGCCATGCTGGCCGGCGGCTTCCCGCCCGACGTGATCAGCTCGGATGTCCACGCCCTGTGCATCGACGGCCCGGCCTGGGACAATCTCGAGACGATGTCCAAGTTCCTCCATCTCGGCATGGCGGTGCCGGAGATCGTCCGTGCCGTCACCAAGACCCCGGCCGACATCCTGAAGCGCCCGGACCTGGCCGATCTCTCGGTGGGATCGACCGGTGACGCCACCGTGCTGCGGATCGACGAGGGCCGCTTCCGCTTCGTCGATGTCGAGGGCAAGCAGCGGACCAGTGCGCGCAAGTTCCGCCTCGATTCGGTGGTGCTGGACGGCCGGCTCTGGCACGACGCGCAGGCGGCATGAGGGCGGCCCGGCTGAACAGGCGCGGCCGGTCGCGTCGCCCGGCATGGGGTCTGCTGCTGGCAGCGCTGCTCTGCGCAGCGCCCGGCCTGGCCGCCACCCCGCCCGCACCGGCGCCCAAGCCGCCCGTGCCGGCGGGCGGGCCGAGCAAGGCGGCGGCCGGCGATCCGCAGCAGGTGCTGGCAGAGGTCGGCGGCCTCCGCCTGACCCGGGCCGATGCGGATGCCTATGTCGACGCGCTGGTGTTCAGCCTGGAGCATGCCGGCCAGGATCCCACGCGGCTCGCCGCCGACCGTGCTGTGGTGCGCGAGCATCTGGCGCGCAGCTTTCCCGGCCTGCCCGAGGCCGCGCAGATCGATCTGGCCGACATGACCGTGATTTGGGAGCGGGCCCAGGCAGGCTGGGCAGCGCTCGGACCGGCCGAACGCAACGCCTTCTCCTATGGCGTACTCGCCCTGGCGTTCGGCGAGGAGGATGCCGGCAAGATCCTGCGCTGGAACCCACAGGGCAGCGTGGTGCCGGGCGAGGCGGGGGACCGGCCGCTGCCGGGCTACGCGCCGGGCCAGGAGATGGACTGCATCATGACCGGCAATTGCGGCCCGTCCGGCAGCAGGCTGCCGGAATGAGCGCGGCCGCCTACGGCCTCAGGTCTGGCTGCCGGCATGATCTCGCAGTCAGTGCAATTCAATTGCTCTGGAAATCACGTGAAATGACCTCGGTAGGCCGGGCGAATGTCACGTATCACTCTTGCGCGTGACAGAACACCACATGCCAACCATCAAAGTGTTTCCCCTAGTATGATGTTACGGGACGAGGACGGCCGTTTCTCCTGCCGCTCTTTCGTCGCGCAACCTGCGCGCGACTCTCGGCGATCCCGGCCTGCTCCTTCCCAGGCCGGGATCGCCATCTTCTCGACCGGCAGCATCCTGCAAGACACACGGAAGCTTGCGGCTTCGCCGGGGGTCGCGGTCGGGCCCCCACGGCGTGCAGCACCTGGAGCAGGTTCCGTCCGGATCGAGCCGCTCCGGGTCACTGGAACTTGCCCGTGCCATGGGATCCGGAGCGGTTTTCTGCTCGACCAGATGGTTCCAGCCCGCTCTGAGGGGAGGCTAGTGCCGGCTGCCCGACCCGCCGCCCCGTTCCCGGCGAAGCTTGTCGTGGAGCGGTGGTATCAGGTGCCGGATGATCTCGCGCAGGCAGTCCGACCGCTCGTCGTTCTTCTGCAGCGCCGCCGCGACCGCCTCGATCAGTGCTACGTCGGGATCCGCTTCGGCCTTGGCATGGCTGGACGACTGCCTAGTCGTCTTGAATTGAAGCGCCTGCGACACCCTGGCCATCCACGGCCCTCCCGCGACTGATCCCCTCAACTAAATAGCGCACATGGCCGAATTTGATAGCTCTATGGACTAAAAGTCACGAGAGAAGTTCACGGGCGCGCGACGCCGGTAGTGCGAGGCAACCGGACAGAATTCAGAATCGGCAGTGGAATTTCCGGGGCTTGTTCCCAGGAGGTCTCTATAAAGCAGGTCGCGGATGTACAGGGCGGCCTGGGAGCCTCAATGGTCCCGGCGATGGGACGGCGACTTGGCCAGCAGCATGCTGCGCGGCATGGAATCCTGATCGTCGGCCAAGATGGCGGTCAGCATCTCCCGCAGGCTCGCGGCCACCTGGTTGTTCAGGTTCAGCGCATGCGCCAGCCGTTGCAGGACTTCCTGGTCCTCTTCCCAGACGCCGACCTCGACGCGTTGCATGTTCACACGCGTGCGCAGGCGGCGACGCTTGGAGCAGACTTCAGACATTGCCGCACTCTTGCTGAAACCAACTTGTACGTCCCAATTGGACTTTCCTCCTAGGATCGAACATCCGGCTTCATGTCGCAGGGAAGAGTTCCGACATTGGCCGTGGCATGCGTGGCACCGGGCCTGCTCCCGGCCGGGCCGAGCCGGAACGACGGGCCGAACGTCCGGCACCGGTGCAGGCGGCGGCATGGTCGACCGTCCCGCGCGGCCTGGCGGCTCAGGCCGGTACGCGCTCTTTGCCCAGCCGGACGCTCCCGTCGTGGAGATCGGCGCGACCGGCCTGCGGATAGGCGCTGGGCGGCATGCCGAAGCGCTCTCGGAAGGCCACGGTGAAGGCCGACAGGCTCTCGAAGCCGACTTGGGCCGCGACGTTGCCGACGGGGCTGCCCTGGCACAGCAGTTCCAGTGCGCGCATCATCCGGACCTCGCGCAACAGGCCGCGCCAGCTCATCTGCAGTTCCTCCTGGCAGCGGCGCTGCAAGGTGCGCTGCGACAGGCCGGCCGCCTGGGCCGCCAATGCGGCCGAGGCGGAAGCGAGATTGTCGGCGACGTAGCGGACCACGGTGCGCATCGCTTGGCTGCGGGCGGCTGGCATCCACAGCATCCGCGGATTGCCGAACCACTCGGGGCAGAGCAGGGCGAGGGTGCGCAAGAGGCTGCCGGCCAGCGCGTCGCCCTGCACCGTCTGCTCGTCCCAGGCCAGCGCCCGCTCCACCAGATGCAGGGCCAGCGGCGGTACTCGGGTGACCCAGCAGCCATGGTGGCACCAGGGCGTGCGCTGCGGGTCGAGATGCACGACCGCCAGCAGCGTGTCCGGGCGGGTGCGCAGGGAGAACGGTCGGTCCGCCGGGATGAACACCATGTGCCGGGGCAGCACCAGCCAGCCGCCGGAGGCACCCTCGAGATCGAGCATGCCGGCCTGGACCAGCACCAGCTTGTGCATGGGATCGCCCAGGCTCGCCTCCTCATGCGCACCCGGCCGCAGCGCCAGCGCCAGCTCCAGCCCCGGCTGGGGGGCGAGGGTCAGCCGCACCGGACTGGCAGCCGGCACGAACTCGCTGGCGGCACGGTCCAGGCGAGCGAGGGTGGTGACCGCTTGCAAAAAGAAGTTGCTCCCCTGTCGCGAACCTGCCACCGTCCTGCCGTGCAGTAGGACATAAGCGGCCAATCGGCAACAAGCCGTGATCCGCCTCAGGGAGGTCCCGCACCCGTGCAAGATGTCGCCCAGGCCATGCCGGCGCCGGAGGGCGCTGGGATGACGCCGGTCCTGTCGCTGCGCGGCCTGCGCAAGCAGTTCGGCGGAACAGTCGCGGTGCATGGCTTCGACCTCGACCTGTATCCCGGTGAGATCCTGGCGCTGCTCGGGCAGAACGGGGCCGGCAAGTCGACGGTCATCAAGATGCTGGCAGGCGTGCACCTACCCGATTCCGGTGAGATGTTCCTGGCCGGGCGCCGCTTCGATCCGGCCGCCGAGCGGCACGCCATCTCGTTCATCCATCAGGATCTCGGCCTGATCGAATGGATGACGGTGGCCGAGAACGTGGCGCTGGCCGAGGGGTACCGTCGCCGGGGCGGGCTGATCGACTGGCGAGGGATGGCTGGGCGCGCTCGCTCGCTCCTGGCCGCGATCGCACCGGACATCGACCCGGAGAGCCGGGTCCAGGACCTCACCCGCACCGAGAAGTCGCTGGTCGCGATCGCCCGGGCGGTCGGCCGGGAGGCGCGGGTCCTGGTGCTGGACGAGCCGACCGCGAGCCTGCCCCAGGACGAGGTCGACCACCTGTTCCAGGTCCTGCGCGAGCTGAAGGGCCGGGGCGTGGCGATGATCTACGTGTCGCACCGGCTGGACGAGATCTTCGCGATCGCCGACCGGATGGTGGTGCTGCGCGACGGCCGCACCGTGGACAGCCGGCCCACCGTGGAGGCGGAGCCGGATCAGGTCGTGCGCACGATCATCGGCCGCCCGCCGGACAGCCTGTTCGTCCGCCCGCCCCGGCCCCGGCCGGACGACGTGCTGCGGCTGGAGGAGCTCAAGACCGCCGACGCCGGGCCGGTCGACCTTACCGTGCACTCGGGCGAGATCGTGGGTTTGGCCGGGCTGCGCGGGGCCGGCCAGGAATCGATCGGCCGGGCCCTGGTGGGTGCGGTGCCGAAGCTCGCGGGTCACGTCTGGCTGGCCGGTGCCCGGCCGAACCTGGACAGTCCGACCGAGGCGATCCATGCGGGGGTGGGCTTCGTTGCCGGCGACCGGATCGCCGAATCGGTGGGCCACGGCCTGAGCGTGCGCGAGAACATGTTCCTCAATCCGGCCGCCACCGATCGGCACAGTTTCGCCTGGCGCCAGCCGGCCGCGGAGGCGGCCGAGGCGGCCATGCTGGGCCAGCGCGTGCATCTGGCACCGAACGACCCGGCGGCACCGATCGAGACCCTGTCCGGAGGCAACCAGCAGAAGGTCGTGATGGCCCGCTGGCTGCGGATCGGCGGTAGGGTGCTCGTGCTGGAGGATCCGACCGCCGGGGTCGACGTGGGGGCCAAGGCCGAGATCTATCGGCTGCTCGCCGAGGCGGTCGGCCAGGGTCTGGCGGTGATCCTGATCTCCACCGACTTCGAGGAGGTGGCGGCGATCTGCCATCGGGCCCTGGTGTTCCGCGACGGCCGGATCGTGGCGGAGCTGGACGGAACGTCCCTGGAGCCGGGCCTCCTGCTGGCGGCCGCCTCGCTGGCGCCACCACCGTTTGCCGATCCCTTCCGTCCAGGGCAGCGCTGATGCAGTCGATCAAGTCCACGGCACTCGAGCCGACCCGGGCCGAGCTGGCGGCCATGGGGCCGGGCGAGCGGGCGGCCAAGCTCCTGCCGGTCTACGGGCTGCCGATCCTCACTCTGCTCCTGATCCTGTTCTTCTCGCTGCTGCTGCCGGCGACCTTCCCGACCATGCTGAACCTGCGCTCGATCCTGGGCGACAAGGCGATCATCGCGATGCTGTCGCTGGCGGCGATGATCCCGATGATGGCGGGCAGGATCGACCTCACGGTCGGCTACGGCATCGTGCTCTGGCACATCATGGCGATCGCACTCCAGACCCAGTTCGGCCTGAGCTGGCCCGTGGTCGTGCTGATCGTGCTGGCGATGGGCTGCCTGCTGGGCCTGCTCAACGGGCTGCTGGTCGAGCTCGCCCAGATCGACAGCTTCATCGCCACGCTGGGCACCGGCACGGTGCTCTATGCCCTGGCGCTCTGGTACACCGAAGGCCGCCAGGTGATCGGCATGCTGCCCAAGGGCTTCACCTCGATCTACACGCTGATGCCCTTCGGCATCCCGATCGCCGCCTACTACGTGCTGGCGCTGGCGCTGCTTCTCTGGATCGTCACCGAGTACCTGCCGATCGGGCGCTATCTCTATGCGATCGGCGCCAACCCGCGCGCCGCCGCGCTGAACGGCATCCCGACCCGACGCTACGTGGTGGGGGCGTTCATCGCGTCGGGCCTGATCGGGGCGCTCGCCGGGATCGTGCTGGCGGCACGCTTAAGGATCGGCCAGGCCAGCGTCGGGCTGGAATTTCTACTGCCGGCCCTGGTGGGTGCATTCCTGGGCTCGACCACGATCCGGCCGGGCCGGGTCAATGTCTGGGGCACGATCGCCGGGGTGGCGATTCTGGCGGTGGGCATTTCCGGCATCCAGCAACTCGGCGGCGAATTCTATATCGAGCCATTGTTCAACGGCGTGACCCTGCTGCTCGCGATCGGACTGGCCGGTTACGCCCAACGCAAGCGCGGCAAGGTGCGGCTCAAGCCCTCGCGCGCATCAGGGAGCTAGAACATGAATGGCATGACGAGGATGTCGACCAGCACACTGGCCCTCCTGGGTTGTGCGGTGCTGGCGCTGGCCGCCGGGCCGGCGGCGGCCGACCCGGTCGCGGAGGCCAAGGCCTATGTCGAGCAGGTCAGCAAGCCCAACCCGCCATGGGACGGGCCGACCAGCGGGCCCAAGGCGGCCGAGAACAAGACCCTCGTCTATGTCTCGACCGACCAGCGCAACGGCGGTGCGCGCGGCGTGGGCGAAGGGGTGGAGGAGGCCGCCGGCAAGCTCGGCTGGACGGTGCGCATCCTGGACGGACAGGGCTCCGTCTCGGCCCGCTCCTCGGCCCTGGCCCAGGCGATCGCGTCCAAGCCCGATGCCATCATCCTGGGCGGCGTGGATGCCACCGAGCAGGCCAGTGCGATCGAGGAGGCCGACAAGCAGGGCATCAAGGTGCTGGGCTGGCACGCCTATGCCAAGGCCGGGCCGCATGACAGCCTGCCGATCTTCACCAACATCACGACCGATCCGCTCGAGGTGGCCAGGGCGGCCGGCTCCTATGCGGTCGCCGAATCCGACGGCAAGGCCGGGGTCGTGATCTTCACCGACAGCGTCTACGAGATCGCGATCGCCAAGTCGGACGCGATGGCCGAGATCATCAAGGCCTGCCCCGGCTGCAACCTGCTGGAGGTGGTCGACACGCCGCTGGCGGACGCCAGCACGCGCATGCCGCCGCTAACCACGGCTCTGCTGCAGCGCTATGGCGACCAGTGGACCTATGGGCTCTCGATCAACGACCTGACCTTCGACTTCATGGCACCGTCGCTCGCCGCGGCCGGCATCGCCGGCGACGGTCACCCGCGCAATATCTCGGCCGGTGACGGCAGTGAGGCGGCATTCCAGCGGATCGGTGCCGAGGAGTACCAGGTCGGGACGGTGGCCGAGCCTTTGCGCCTGCAGGGCTGGCAGCTCGTCGACGAGGCCAACCGTGCGTTCGCCGGCGAAAAGGACTCCGGCTACGTGGCGCCGGCTCACCTGTTCCTGCCGACCAACATCGACAAGGATGGCGGACCCAAGGGGATCTACGACCCCGAGAACGGCTACACCGACGCCTACCTGAAAATCTGGGGCGCTGCCGCCGGCTGAACCGCTCCTTGCCGTGGGAGCGTGCCGCGCTCCCACGGCGTTCCTCCCGCTTCCCGGAGAACCACCCGTGGCCAGCCACGACCTTCCAGCCCCGGACCACGCCCGCAACATGCGCCTGCTCGGCCACAGCGACCAGGGAGGGCGGCCGGACGGCGTGCAACTCATGGTCCAGGACGGCTTCGCCTATATCGGCCACATGTTCTCCAAGGGGTTCAGCGTGGTCGACGTGCGCGACCCCTACCAGCCCAAGGCCGTGGGCTATTTCCCGGCACCGCCCAACACCTGGAACATCCACCTGCAGGCGCACGGCGACCTGCTGCTGGTGATCAACGCCAAGGACATGTTCGCCGCGGCCGAGTTCCAGGACGAGAAGGCCTATTACAAGGGCTCGCTCGGCAAGAAGGTCGGCACGGCGGAGCAGAAGGCGGCCTCGGTGCGCGACTGGACGGCCGGCATGGCGGTCTACGACATCTCGAAACCGGGTGAGCCCCGGCAGATCGGCTTCATGCCGGTCGAAGGCGGCGGCGTGCACCGGATCTGGTACACGGGCGGGCGCTGGGCCTACTGCTCCGTCCTGCTCGATGGGTTCACCGACTACATCTTCATGGCGATCGACCTGAGCGATCCCACGAAGCCGGAGCCGGCCGGGCGCTGGTGGATCCCGGGCATGAACCAGGCGGCGGGGGAGACGCCGGACTGGGCGCCGACCCGGCGCTTTGGCCTGCACCACCCGATCGTGGCGGGCGACACGGCCTACTGCGCCTGGCGGGATGCCGGCATGGTGGTGCTGGACGTGAAGGACCGGCACGACCCGAAGCTGATCGTCCACCGCAACTGGTCGCCGCCGTTCGGGGGCGGGACGCATAACTGCCTGCCGCTGCCCGACCGCGAGCTGCTGGTGGTGCTGGACGAGGCGGTGCTGGACCACCAGGAGGACGGCGAGAAGCTGATCTGGGTGTTCGACAATCGCGAGCCGTCCAACCCGATCAGCATCTCGACCTTCAAGTCGCCGGACGAGGCCGACTACAAGGCGAAGGGCGGCCATTTCGGGCCGCACAACCTCCATGAGAACCGGCCCGGCAGCTATGTCAGCTCGGAGCGGATCTTCACCACCTACCAGAATGCCGGGATCCGGGTCTTCGACATCAAGGACCAGTACCGGCCGGTCGAGATCGCGGCCTACGTCCCGCCGAAGCCCGCACGGCTGGTCGACCACCGGCCGAACCGGCCCTTGGTGATCCAGTCCTGCGACATCTTCGTGGACCGGAACGGCATCATCTACGCCAACGACTATAATGGCGGCCTGTCGATCCTGGAGTATACCGGGAGCTGACCCACTGACCACCAGTCGGGAGCGCGCTCAGAAGCGCAGCTTGGCCGGGGAACTTATCTCGATGAACGTCGCCGCCGGGTCGGCCAGCGCCTCGGGCGCTGCCGGCCTGGTGACCAGCTCGGGATGGGCCAGCACGTCGGCCGGGTAGAGGGGCTCGAAGTCGAGCGCCGTGCGGCGGGCTAGTTCCGTCAGGCTCAGCTGGTGGATGCGGAAGGGATCGAGGTCCAGCTCCTCCAGATCGTGCAGCAGGTCGGACTGCGACAGGACGAAGGCGGCGGCGCGCAACCGGCCGTCGCCGCCGCGATAGGCGATCAGCTTCCAGAAGGCACGCGGGATGAGGGCGCCCCGGTAGGGCGTGTCGTCCTCGCCGAAGACCGGCCCAGCCTGGACGGCCAGCCGGATGTCTTGGACGTCCGCCTGCTCCAGGACCAGGTTCTCGAGCTCGCCCCACAGGCCGCTGCGGGCGGACTGGTTGAACCGTTCATGCTGGGGCGCGATGTTGGTGAAGTAGAAAGAGTCCTGGTTGGCCTGCCTGGCTTCGGCCACCGGGCCCCAGCACAGGTCGGCGCGGCGCGCGATATGGCCGCGGTCCAGCCGGTTGCCGGCATAGAGCTCGTCGCCGAGCTGGTGCTTCGCGTCGATCCGGGGATCCAGGGTGAAGGGCCGGCGCGGCAGGACCACCATGCGAGCACCGTCCACGTTCCAGGCCACGTAGCGCGCCATGCGCCGCCTGGCGCTCAGGCAGACCGAGAAATGGGTGTAGGGGATGGTCTGGGCACGGCCGAAATTCACCGCGTCGCGCTTCTGCGCAGTCGACAGGCCGGGCTCCGGCACCGGCACGCCCAGGAAGCCCGGGTCGTAGCCGGCGCGCGGCACCACCGTGTCCATGCCGGCATCGGCCGCCAGCGCCGCGCCGGGCGGCTCCAGGACGAAGTCGAGCTTCTTCTGGACGGAGGCCGGGTAGCAGGCCAGGGCGTGCTCGTCGCTCTGGCCCAGGCCCTCCCCGGCAAAGTGCAGGCCGGCGAAGATGTCGGTGGGCGCATCGTCCGCCATGACCAGCCAGGCGGCACCGGAATCCCCGCCCTTGCTGATCTCCCCGTCCGGGGAAGGGCGCTCCGGATCAGGGCCGATCTCGAAGCAGCCGATCGCCTGCCTGCCGGCAGGCAGGCCATAGTCGAGCTTCGCCATCACGTCGACGCGCCGCACGATGCCGTGGGTGATGGCGGTGGTGCGGCCGGACTTCACGAGCCGGTCGCCCAGCTCGACCCGCGCCATCCACCGGGGCGTCACGTCCAGCCCGTAGACGGACCGGTCGACGTCGCGCTGCCGGATGCGGGCGAGCGCGCAGTCGCCGGCGGCGCCCAGATGGCTGCGCAGGAGCGTGCCCGCGCCGTTGAGGGCCGTGTCGTTATCGTCGAACGGGCCGGGCTGGACGACCCTATCGCCGATCCGGCCGCGATTGCCGTGCAGGACATGCCAGTTGGACAGGATGCAGGGAGCACCGGTGGCCCGGTCGAACACGATCAGGCCCAGCGTCCCAGCGGTCTCGGCCGGATGCGCCACGCTGATCCCGGGGCGCAGCGGGTCGGCCCGGCTGCGGCGCAGGTCGGCCGCCTCCGCCTCGACGATCTCCCAGGATGGACGGTAGCTGCGCTGGATGACGTCGGTCGGGACCGGCTCTCCCTCCACCTCGATGACGTCGGGGATGCGCCGGCTGCCCAGGGCCTCGATGGCGGAATCGCCCTTGATGCCAACGGTGAACTGGATGCAGAGCGGCCCGTCGCCGTTCTTGCGGCCGATGCCGACCGAAGTGATGTTGGGATCGTCCAGGTACTCCGCACCCCTGGCGCGGATATGGCGGCGCAGCGCCTCCCGATCAGGCCCGGCCGGCGTCTTGTCTTTGCGCGACGACTTCTGGCGTGCCACAGCAGCCCTCCGGATGACACCGCACTATCCAGCCTAGTGCAGAGCATGGCCCGGCTCTACATGCCGCTTGTGACGACCGGTCGATGAAAACGACATGGCCGACTGGAAGCCGGCCATGTCTTTGCTTTGTGACTGGGAGCGTCCCGGCCCCCTTCAGAACAGGAAGTCCTGGGCGCGCCAGGCGGCGGCGACAGCACTGCCGTCCTGGACCAGGATCTCGTAGTCGGCGGCCGTGTTGCCGCTGAGGTTGACCTGGATCAGCGTGTCGGCACCCTGGTCGACCACCCGGACCTGGTGGAGGCCATTGAAGGCGGCCGTGCCCATGAAGGTCAGCCCGCCGCCGAACAGGCCGCTCAGGTCGATCTGGTCGCCCTGGGCGTCGCCGACCCCGTCGAAGCCCTGGATCACGTCGGCGCTGGCGCCGAGCCCGCTTTCGCGCAGGCCGAACACGAACACGTCGTGGCCGTGGCCGCCGGACATGACATCGCGGCCGAGCCCGCCGATCAGTGTGTCGTTGCCGGCGGCACCATAGAGGAGGTCGTGGCCGCCATCGCCATAGAGCCAGTCGTTGCCGTCCTCGCCATGGAGCGTGTCGGCCGCGGCACCACCCTTCAGGGTGTCGTTTCCGCCGCCGCCATAGAGCAGGTCGGCGCCGGCCTCGCCCTCCAGCGTGTCGTTGCCGTCCTCGCCGCGCAGCGTATCGGCGCCGGCCCCGCCCAGCAGCGTGTCGTTGCCGCCACCACCCACCAGCGTGTCGTTGCCGAGGTCGCCCAGGAGCGTGTCGTGGCCGTCCTCGCCGTACAGCGTGTCGTGGCCGTCGCCACCCACCAGCATGTCGTTGCCGCCGGCTCCAATCAGCACGTCGTTGCCGTTGCCGCCATAGAGGGCGTCGTCGCCGTCCTCGCCATAGAGCCGGTCGTCGCCGACGTCGCCCGCCAGCGTGTCGCTGCCGCCGGCACCCCAGAGCTGGTCGTCGCCCTCGCCGCCCTGGAGGATGTCGTTGCCGTCCTCGCCGCGCAGCGTGTCGTTGCCGCTGCCGCCATGGAGTTGGTCGTTGCCGGCATGGCCGAAGATCTGGTCGTCGCCGCCCAGGCCGTAGATCACGTCGGTCTGGCCGGTGCCGAACAGGTTCTCGCCGCGCGACGTGCCGAGCCGGTCTCCGGGCTCGCCGGCTCCGGTCACCTTGACGTACACCGTGGCGGTGCTGCGGGCGTTGCTGCCGTCGCGGATCGTGTAGGTGAAGCGATCGGTGACGGTCTCGCCGGGCGCCAGCCTGTCGAAGGCGCTGCCGTTGGCGAGATAGTGGATCTGGCCGGTAACCGGGTCGGTCGCGACCGTGGCACCCATCTGCGAGACGGCATTGACCGAGACCAGGCTGATCGGGTCGTTGCGGTCCGGGTCCCGATCGTTGGCCAGCAGCCGGGCCGGCTCGATGGCCTGGCGGTCGTCGACCGTGGCGGCGAGGTTGCGGTCGTCCGCCGCGACCGGGGCGTCGTTGCGCCCGACCACGGTGGCGGTGACGGTGGTGGTCGAGGTGGCGCCCTTGCTGTCCTTGATCGTGTAGGTCACCTGGCTGGTCGCGGTCTCGTTCTTCGCCAGCCAGTCGAAGGCGCCGTTGGGGTCGAAGCGCAGCGTGCCGTTGGCCTGGATGGTGAACAGCCCGCCTGCCGAGCCCGCGACCTCGATGCCGACATTGCCGCTCTTGGCACCTACGCCGGTCACGGTGAGCTTCTGGTTTTCGGCGTCGCTATCGGCATTGCTGCCGATGCCCTGGATGACGTTGCCGCGGGCGATCGTGTTCTGGTTGGTCTCGACGAAGTCGGGGCGGGCCACGGGCGGGGTGTTGCCCTGGCTGCCACTCCCCTGGGACTTGCCGTCCAGGCCGAGATCGTCGTCCAGATAGTTGGCGCTCATTGGGTACTCCTCAGCGGATGTCGCGGGCAAGGCGCCAGGGTTGCGGCGTCGCAGGGCGGCGCTGCTCCTCCTTGCCCAGAGCGATGTCGAAGCGGGTTTGCCGGGGTCCGGCAGGTCGTCAGCCGGATTGGGCGGCGAAGAATTTAACGTTTACTATATGCTGGTCATCTTGCTTCGGAAGAAGTGATGAAGAAACTGTTGCTATACTGGTATCGACGCCCGCTGCGCCCAGCAATGTTAATTTTCTTCTAAGCTGGGCTTGAAGTACCCGAGTGCGGAAGGCCGGGCCGCCGACACGCGGCGGCCCGGCCCGGACCGGAAAACGTCAGTTCCGGTCGGTGGAGAAGCGGAAGATCGTGGTCGAGCGGAAGGTCTCCCCCGGGGCCAGGCGGGTGCTGGGGAAGTCCGGCTGGTTGGGCGAATCCGGGAAGTGCTGGGTTTCGAGGCAGAACCCGTCGCCCTGGCGGTACATCCGGCCGGCCGCCCCCACCAGCGTGCCGTCCAGGAAGTTGCCGGTATAGAGCTGCACGCCGGGCTCGGTGGTGTGGACCTCCAGTACCCGGCCGGAGACCGGCTCGCGCACCCGGGCGGCCAGGGTGAGGGCATTCGGCTCGGCCTTGTTCAAGACGAAGTTGTGGTCGTAGCCGCGCCCGCGGACGAGCTGCTCATGGTCCATGCGCAGGCGGGCGCCGATCGCGGTCGGCTCGCGGAAGTCGAACGGCGTGCCCTCCACCTTGTCTAGGGCGCCGGTCGGGATCAGCGTGTCGTCCACCGGCGTGAAGGCGTCGGCGTTGAGGGTGAGCTCGTGGTCCTCGATGGTGCCGGCACCGTCGCCGGCCAGGTTGAAATAGGTGTGGTTGGTGAGGTTGAGGACGGTTGGCCGGTCGGTCTTGGCCTCGTAGTCGATCCGGAACTCGTCCGCGTCGGTGAGCGTGTAGGTCACCCGCACGTCCAAATTGCCGGGATAGGCTTCCTCGCCGTCCGGGCTGTGATAGGTCAGCGCCACGGCGAGCCCGTCGGATCCTGTGACCTCCTCGGCCGTCCAGACCCGCTTGTCGAAGCCGGTCTCGCCGCCATGCAGCGAGTTCGGGCCGTTATTGGCGGCAAGCTGGTAAGTCTGGCGGTCGAGCTCGAACTGTGCCCCGGCGATGCGGTTGGCATAGCGGCCGACGATGCTGCCGAAATAGGGGTTCTTTTCCACGTAGTCGTCGAGATCGGCGAAGCCCAGCGCCACGTTGGCGAGCTGGCCGTCGCGGTCCTTCGTGCGGATCGCGGTGACCGTGCCGCCATAGGTGAGGAACGCGACCTGCATTCCCCCTTCGTTGGTGAGCGTGATGTGCTCCACCGCGGTGCTGTCGGCGAGCTGGCCGAACGGCTGGCGGTCGATGCCCTTGGCGTTGGCGGAAAGCGGCAAGATGATCCCCAATCCCAGAACGACGGCGACGGAGCGCCTGGCTGCAGGGTGCATGGCGCGCCTCCTCCCTGATCGGTTGGCCGACCGGGTGCAAGTGCGGCGCCCGGCGGCGCGGCCGCTGCCGGCCGCACCCGGCAGTGTAGCGCGGTTTGCTCCGTGCCGCATGGGAGGTCGCCGGGAAGGGCTCAGCCGGCGGGTCCGGGTGCGCCGGGCTCGCCCGCCTCGTCCGGCGCTGGCCCGCCGTATAGCTCGCCATTGGCGAAGGCCTCGATCCGGCGCACGCAGCGGTCGTTCCACGCCTTGAAGCGCGCCCAGTCGGGGTGGCGCGGGCTCATGCCGGGCGGCAGGGCGGCGGCGAGATCGACGGCCGGGGCCTGGGGGGCGGGGGCTTCGCGGGCCGGGTCGGGTTCGTTCGTGCAAACGGCGAGGGCGGGTTCGGCCGGGCGGTTCTGGTTGGCGGGGCCGGTTTGCGCAGGCTCCGCGGGCGCTGCCGGCGGCATGTCCGCGTCGCTTCGGGCGGCGCGGAGCTGGTTGAGGGCGCGCAGGGCGCGGTTGAAGCCGTTCATCGCCTCGGCCTGGTAGCGCAGGATGGTCTGCAGGCTCTGGCGGCGATGGTGCTCCTCGTCATGGAGGATCTGGCCCATGCGCAGCTTGTCGCCGGCCTTCACGCCGCGCGGCAGCAGGCACCAGTGCTCGGCCTCCAGCCGGTCGGCGCGCTCGGCCCGCCACAGGGCCGCGACCATGCGGGCGCAGATCGCGGCCTCCATCGGGCAGGCGGGCTGGAAGCGCTCGCGCACGGCAGCTTCCAGCTCGGCGAAGCGCTCCTGGTCATCGAGGTCGATGAGGAGCCGGCTGGCCGAGCGGAAGCCGAAGCCGTGGGCGTTTTGGGCGGAACAGGCCTTGCCTTCCCGGGTGACGGGGCCGCGGGAGCGAGCACCGTTCCTGCGGGAGGCTTCGGCCTGGGCGGCGGTGCGGGGCATGGGCTTCCTGCGGTCGGGAACGGGGGTGGCCGGCAGGATAGTCCTGATGGCCACAGGATCCAAGGAAAGTATTCCTTGTTTGGGCGGCGGATCAGTTCGGCTGGACTGGTCGCCTCCGGCCCGTCAGCGCAGCATCGGCC